>JALQSY010000009.1 GCA_023264215.1 Candidatus Nanopelagicales bacterium | reverse complement strand
CAGCTCGGCCTTCCCCCGGAGATCGTGTGGCGCCACCCCTTCCCCGGGCCTGGGCTCGCCATCCGCATCGTCGGCGCGGTGGACGCCGACCGCCTGGCCATCCTGCGGGCCGCTGACGCCATCGCCCGCGAGGAACTCACCGCGGCCGGGCTGGACCGCGACGTGTGGCAGTTCCCCGTCGTGCTGCTCGCCGATGTCAGGTCCGTCGGCGTGCAGGGCGATGGGCGGACCTATGGCCACCCGATCGTCCTACGGCCGGTCTCCAGCGAGGATGCGATGACCGCCGACTGGTCGCGCCTGCCCTACGACGTCATCGCCCGGATCTCGACGCGGATCACCAACGAGGTGCGCGAGGTCAATCGGGTGGTGCTGGATGTGACGAGCAAGCCCCCCGGCACCATCGAGTGGGAATAGCCGGGCCGAGCCCGGCTCTGCCCACTCTCGCTCTGTATCGAGTGGGAATAGCCGGGCCGAGCCCGGCGGGGTGAAAACGACGCTTCGTGACAGTTTCGGGGGCTCCAAAGTGTCACGAAGCGTCGTTTTCCTGCCCGGCGGCGGATCGACGCACCCGGAGGCGGCGATCCCGCTCCCGGAGACATCCCGGCTCGGTAGCGTGATCACCGGGCCGAGAGCGAGGAGATCACCGGTGAACGAGAAGCAGCCGCACGCCGATGGCGACCAGGACTGGAAGGACGCTGGCGAGCACGTGCTGCACGGCGTCGAGGATGTGGCCGACGTCCTCGGGCATGGCGTTGGCGGAGCCGTGAAGGGCCTCGCGGACGGTGTGGAATCGGCGTCCGCCCAGACCGACGCGCGCAAGGAAGATGACGCGTAGTCCGTTGTGCGGAACCGCGACCGTGCTCGGCTAGGGTGTTGACGTGGAATTCGTCTACAACCTCCTCGTCGTCCTGCACTTCATCGGACTCGCGAGCCTCCTCGGTGGCTTCCTCGTGCAGATGCGGTCTGCCGACAAGGGCGTGAACCCGGCCATGCTGCACGGAGCCCTCACGCAGCTGGTGACCGGAGTCCTCCTCGTCGGCATCGCGTCGGCCGGCCTGGTGCCGGGCGAGGAGGTGGACCACGCCAAGATCGCCGTCAAGTTGGTCATCGTGCTGATCATCACCGCGCTCGCCTTCGTCGGACGCAAGCGGACGCCACCTCAGGTGGGCCTGTGGGGGGCGATCGGTGCCCTCACTCTGGTCAACGTCGTGATCGCCGTCTTCTGGAACTAGCCCGCGCGGCTGTATCGCATCGGCGGAGCTGAGGCCCGCGCGGCTGTATCCCATCGGCGGAGTTGAACTTCGGGAGATTGAGCGAGGTTTCCTCAGCATTCCTCCCGAAATTCCGTCGCGGGTGCGATCCCGAGAGTGGATGAGGGGCCGAACGCGAACGGCTGACCTAGGGGATCGTCGTGCGCAGGAAGGCCTCGGCGAATCGGTCCGTCGGCATCCCTGCGCGCTCCGCTGCCGCGGACATCCACCCTCGAATGCGCTCGTCCAGGTCGTCCATGTGAGAGGTCTGGCTCTCGTGCGCGCGCAGTGCTGCGAGCTTGGCATCCACGTGGTCGGTGACGTCGATGAAGGTGTTGGGCTCAGGTGCACCCATGACCCATACGTCGTGCACGGTCCAGGCCTCGAGTCCCTCGTCGGCGAGCAGAGCCGGATGCGCGAAGGGATTGCGCGCATCGGGGTAGATCGCGAAGATCGCGGCCTCGCCGGCGGCCATGTGATCGGGGTGCGATGCGGGGATGCGGGCCCAGTTCCGTTCCGGCGACTGGATCAGCGCCCGCTGCGGGCGTACGTCGCGGATCACCCGACTGATGTCCCGACGTAGCCCGTGGGACACCTCGAGTTCGCCATCCCGATACCCGAGGAAGCGAACATCATCCACCCCGAGGGTCCGCGCCGCGGCAACCTGCTCGTCACGGCGGATCCTGGGGATCTGCGACCGGGGCACGGCAGGATCGAACCCGCCGGCGTCCCCGTCGGTGATGACGCAGTACGTGACGCGGGTGCCCTCCGCCACCCAGGTGGCGATGGTGCCCGCGGCGCCGAAGTCGACGTCGTCGGGATGGGCCGTGACTACCAGGGCCCGCTCCGCGGGCGTGTCGTCGACGTCGGGCACGAAGGTCCTCTCATGGGGGCGGCAGTCGAAGGAGGGCGCCAACCGTGGACTTTCCGCGGAAAACCCACGAGTCAGGAGGGGCTCCTGAGGCTGAAGGGGCTACCTTGGAGAGCGTGCGTGCCCTCTCCAATCCCAGCGCGCCCGATCCTAGGGGATCCGGGCGAGCCTGGCGCACGGCGGTCCTGGGCACCTGCACCGCGCTGGTCGCTGGCTTCCTGCTGATCGCGCAGCCGGCAGCGTCGGCCCCCATCGGCGAGGCCGACCACGTCCCGGATCCCGCTGTGATCGACGGTGAGGCAGGGGCCCCCATCCGCGGAGACGCTGGGGCGGCGGCGCAGAAGAAGGCGGACAGCAAGAACGGCAAGAAGGACGGCAAGAAGGAGAAGGAAGTCCCCCTTCCGCCGCCTCCGGCCCTCCCCGCGAGCCTGCCCGCCGAGGTGGATCCGCTTCCGTCGTACCAGGGCCAGTACATCTGCGATCCCGCCACCAAGCCCGGCACGCAGCGCGTCGCCGACCTCATCCGCGCGACCTACAAGGACTCCCGCAGCATCTGGGTCCCGCGAGAGTGCAACGTGGGCGGACGCAGTGAGCACAAGGAGGGCCGGGCTCTCGACTGGATGATCAACTCCAAGATCCCCGAGCAGAACGCGCAGGCGGAGTCGTTCCTGCAGTGGCTGCTCGCGACCGATGAGAACGGCAATGAGTTCGCGATGGCTCGGCGACTCGGCGTGATGTACATCGGCTGGGGCGACGAGATCTGGGAGTCCTACACACGCCGGTGGACCGAGCTCAAGGGCTGCTACAGCACCCAGCAGAGCAGCTACGACACCTACTGCCACCGCGACCACATCCACATCTCGTTCTCCTGGGATGGGGCGGCCGGCCAGACCAGCTTCTGGGGAGGCGACCCGACCCCGGCGCCGTTCTGCACGGCGACCCGCACCCCCGCCACGACCCCGGCCGACCCGGGCGAGGGCCTTGACTTCCTTCCGATAGCCCCGCAGCGCGTGCTCGATACGCGCAGCGGACAGGGCAACAACGGCCAGCCATGTCGCCTCGCGGCCCGCTCGAGCGGCGGTGCGGGCACCCCTCTCGTCATCGACCTGGCGGGCCGCAAGGACGCGCCGGGCACGCGTGTCCGCGCGGCTGCCGTACGCATCACGACGCTCGGATCGAACTCGCCGGCGACGCTGCGATCCGCGGCCAACGGAGCCCTCACGAGTGTCACCGTCAACGGCAAGCGCGAGCTCGTGTCGATCCTGCCCGTTGCCAGCGACGGGACCATCGCACTCACCACGGACTCGGGAGCGACGCACGTCATCGTCGATCTCCTCGGCTACTTCGTCACTCCCGGTGAGGGCACGCCCGCTGAGGGTCGCCTCCTGGCCTACGCCAACCAGGTGGTGTACGACACCAAGGTGGTGAACGAGCCGCTCCAGCCGGGAGAGAAGCGCGTCATCGACGTCGGTGCCGGTGCGACGAGTGACGGTCCGCCGGCGGGCGCGCTGCTCACGGTCGGGCTGTCCGGCGGCGAGAAGACGGGGCGTCTGCTCATGCGCCGCCCCGGTGACAAGCAGACGCCGGCGGCCCCGAGCATCGGCTACCGTCGCGGCGCCACCTCGTCCGTCCCGGTGATCGCGGCCCTCGACGCCGAGGGCAGGGTCATCGTGGTCAACAAGGGGCGCGGGAAGGTCGATCTGTCCATCGCGGTCCAGGCCTCGGCCGTGCGCACCCCCGACCTCGGTGCCCTTCTCGTGCCGGTCCAGCCCGTCGAGGTGCGCCGAGCACGCGCCGTGCTCACCGAACTCGTGTCGTCCGATCCCGTGCAGGACTCCGCGGCGACGGCGGACACCCTCGCCGCGCGCTCGGAGGTCAGTGCATCGGGGGCCACTGCGGCCGTGCTTCGAGTGTCGGCATCCGCGACCAAGGGCGGCGAGGTCACCTTCTACTCCCTGTCCAAGCCCGAGGTGCCCTCACTCGTCGTCCCGAAGCGTTCGCGGGTGACCGGCCTGATCGTCGTACCACTGGACAGCAGGGGAACCCTGCGTCGCGACGTCGTCGGGGGCGTCGATGTCACCGCGCACGTCGTCGCGTACCTCCGCTGATCTCCACCCGTGCGCCGAGCGGGATCCGATGTCGGCATGACGACGTACGATCACCCAATGCCCGACCTCAATCCCGCTCAGCAGGAGGCCGTCACGCACCGTGGCAGCCCCCTGCTCATCGTCGCCGGAGCGGGCTCGGGCAAGACGCGGGTCCTCACCCAGCGCATCGCCCACCTGATCAAGGACTCCGGTGTGCGCCCCTCGGAGATCCTCGCGATCACCTTCACCAACAAGGCGGCGCGCGAGATGCAGGAGCGCGTGGCGGCGCTCGTGGGTCCGGCATCGCGCGCGATGTGGGTGATGACGTTCCACTCGGCTTGCGTGCGCATCCTGCGACGCGAAGCCGGACGCCTGGGCATCTCCACCAACTTCTCCATCTACGACGCGGCGGACTCGCAGCGCCTGATGGCCATGGTCGTCCGTGATCTCGAGCTCGATCCCAAGCGCCATCCGCCGCGTGCCCTGTCCGCACGCGTGTCCCATCTGAAGAACGAGTTGATCGACGACGAGGAGTTCGCCCGTCGTGCCGAGACGCCGCAGGACCGCGTCCTGGCCGATGTCTACGCCGAGTACCAGCGTCGGCTGCGCCGAGCCAATGCCTTCGACTTCGACGATCTCATCGGCTCGACGGTCGCCCTGCTCCAGCTCTTCCCCGACGTCGCCGAGCACTACCGTCGCCGATTCCGCCATGTCATGGTCGACGAGTACCAGGACACCAACCATGCGCAGTACGTCCTCGTTCGCGAGCTCGTCGGCGATGGCAGCGAGGGTGTCCCGCCGGCCGAACTGTGCGTCGTCGGCGACGCCGATCAGTCCATCTATGCCTTCCGAGGTGCCACGATCCGCAACATCGAGGAGTTCGAGCGGGACTATCCCGACTCCACCACGGTCCTCCTGGAGCAGAACTACCGATCCACGCAGACGATCCTGGACGCGGCCAATCGGGTCATCTCCCGCAACGGGGGCCGGCGCCCCAAGCGACTGTGGACCGATGCCGGCGCCGGCGCGCCGATCGTCACCTATGTCGCGGACGACGAGCACGACGAAGCCCGTTTCGTCGCCGATGAGATCGATGCCCTCATGGATCGCGAGGGCGTGCGCCCGGCCGATGTGGCTGTCTTCTATCGCACCAACGCCCAGTCGCGATCACTTGAGGAGATCTTCGTTCGCGTCGGCCTGCCCTACACCGTTGTGGGAAGTGTTCGCTTCTACGAGCGTCGCGAGATCCGCGACGCGATCGCGTACCTGCGGGCCGTTGCCAATCCGGACGACGATGTCTCCGTGCGCCGGATCCTCAACGTCCCGCGACGGGGTATCGGGGACCGCGCCGAGGAGGCGATCGAGTCCTTCGCGCAGCGCGAGCGCATCTCGTTCGGCGCAGCCCTGGCTCGGGCCGCGGAGGTTCCGGGCCTGGCCACCCGCTCGCTCACCCAGGTGACTGCCTTCGCCCAGCTCCTCGCGGATCTGCGCACGCTGGTGGAGTCCGGCGAGGGCCCGGCCACGATCCTCCAGGCTGCCCTCGAGCAGACCGGCTACGTCGCGGAGTTGCAGGCATCCAGCGATCCGCAGGACGAGACGCGACTGGAGAACCTCGCCGAGCTCGAGTCGGTGGCCGCGGAGTACGAGCGCGACACCGAGGAACCCGACCTCGCAGGGTTCCTCGAGCGCGTCTCCCTCGTCGCCGACGCCGACGAGATCCCCGACGACGACGACGGTGTCGTCACCCTCATGACCTTGCACACCGCCAAGGGCCTGGAGTTCCCGGTCGTCTTCCTCACCGGCATGGAGGACGGGGTCTTCCCGCACATCCGGTCCCTGGGATCGGATTCCGAACTCGAGGAGGAACGCCGCCTCGCGTACGTCGGCATCACCCGCGCTCGGGAGCGGCTCTACCTCACCCGCGCAGTGTCGCGTTCGGCTTGGGGATCGCCGATGCACAATCCTGCCTCGCGATTCCTCGACGAGATCCCCCCCGAGCTCGTCGAGAGCCGCCGCGACGAGCCCGTGCTGACATGGGCGGGAGCCCAGGGTGCCTCCGCCCCCCGGCCGGCGACCGCCACCGGTCCGGTGTTGCGGCCTGCGCCGACGGCCGGCACGCGCGCGGTCGTGTCGCTGTCCGTCGGGGACCGCGTGCTCCACAAGACCTTCGGCATGGGGACGGTGACAGGGACCTCGGGCGTGGGTGAGCGGGCCGAGGCGACGATCGATTTCGGCTCGGTGGGCACCAAGCGCCTGCTCCTGCGCTACGCCCCGGTCGAGAAGCTGTAGTTCAGCAGCCGAAGTTGCGGCAGGCCCAGGCCGGCGGCTTGGCCGGGATGCCCGGCCTCGGCCCGGTCCACAGGCCCGCGGGGTTGGTGGGCGTGAGCGCGTCGCCGACGCGGACTTCGAAGTGCAGGTGGGAGCCCGAGGAATTGCCCGTACTGCCGATCGTGCCGATCAACTGACCCGCACTTACGCGGTCGCCCTTTCGCACCTTGATCTTGTGCAGGTGGGCGTACCTGGTCTGCGTGCCATCCGATCGCATGATCATGACGAGGTTGCCGTAGCCGCCGTAGTTGAACTCGGCGTACTGCACGCGACCATCCGTGGCGGCATACACCGGATCGCCGGTCTCGCCGTTGAAGTCGATCCCCGCATGCCCGCGCGGCCAGGAGCTGCTGACCTCGCCGAACTGCCCGCTGACGGGTGTGCCCCAGGTCACCGGATAGCTGTAGGCCGGTCCCTCGCGCTTCTTGCGGACCTCCGCCGCCGTACCGTCGCCGGTCGCCGCCGCCTCTGCCGTCGTCGTCCGCGCGGATGTGACCGATGCGAGGTGCGCGATGCCCGCGGAGCCATCGAGCCTGCCGTCGGTGGCCACGTCGACCTCGCTGCCCGCTCCGAGTTCGGGGCCGGCGCCGCCGGCGCCCGTCGTCGGGCCGCTCATCCGGTCCGCGGCGAGCGAGGGGGCGCCCACCGCCAGCACGATCGCCCCCTGCGCCAGCACCAGGGCGGCGACGGTGAGCAGCGGGAGGACGAGCCGGCGCATGGGACGGGTCTACCAGCCGCGTGGGCCGCGAACCAGTTCGATGTGGCCAATGTGACTGGTGTGACAGAAGTGGCGAATTAAGTGCTCTGGGGAGCCTGGTGGGGGTCATCGAGGAGGGCGAGGGTTCCGGCGATCTCCTTGATGACCCGTCCGTCCACGGGTAGCGAGAGGTGGCCGACGCCGCGCACCAGGACGTTGCGGGCCCGCAGGTCCGGGTGGTCGATCCGGGCGTTCGGCTGCGGGATCACGAGCTGGTCGATGTCGGACCACACGGCGAGGAAGCGGGTCCGACACCGCGGGGCCGGCTCGGCGAGCTCGGCGATGAGATCGCTGTCGGTGCGCATCTGCCGGGTCAACTCGAGCGGGACGACATGAGCGGGCAGGGTCCCCGCATGGGGTGTGCCCAAGGTGACCAGGGTGTGGACCCGCTCGTCACCACCGAGGCGCTGGACGAGGTAGCGCCCGATGAGGCCGCCGAGCGAGTGCCCGATGACGTGGATCCGCTCGTGGCCGGTCTCCTCGCATACCCGCTCGACCAGCGTCCCGAGTCGGGATGACACGGTGCGGATGTCGTCGGTGAGCGCGGAATAGTTGAGGGCATAGGTCGATCCGAAGCCGCGCTTGCGCAGGTTGCGGCGCAGGAGAGTGAAGATGGATCGGTTGTCGAAGATTCCGTGGACCAGGACGATCGGGGTCCCGGCCGCCTCGACGTCCCCCACCAGGAGCCCCCGCTGGGCCGGGGGAAGGTCCTCGAGCGAGTGCCGTTCCTGCTGCAGCCGCAACCGCTCCTCGACAAGTCCCATGGGATACATCGCGAGATGAGCGGTCACCCACGCCGCTTCGACGGCCACTCCGCGAGCGGTGGACGGCGTGAGCAGCGTGCGCCCGGTCCGCGCCGCCCCGTGGCCCCACGCCTTGAGCGCGGGCGACGGTACTCGGGGCACGCGTCGACGCTAGCCCGTCCGAGCGCGCGATGTCCTGATGACGCTCCGATCGCCGCGAGGCCCCCCGCTATCGTGAGTGCCGCAGGAGCCGTGGCCGAAGGAGGACCCATGCCCGCCAGGATCGTGGTGGCCAAGCCGGGACTCGACGGCCACGACCGTGGCGCCAAGGTCGTGGCTCGTGCGCTACGCGATGCGGGCTTCGAGATCGTCTACACCGGGCTGCACCAAACGCCCGCGCAGATCGCCGACGCGGCGATCCAGGAGGACGCGGATGCGATCGGCGTCTCGGTGCTCTCTGGGGCCCACCAGGTGCTCTTCGAGGAGTTGATGTCCGAGCTGCGCGGCAGGGGAGCAGAGGACATCGTGGTGTTCGGGGGCGGAATCATCCCCGACGCGGATATCCCGGGCCTGCTGTCCCTCGGCGTCACCCGGGTCTTCGGGCCGGGCACCCCGCTGCCGGAGATCGTCGAGTGGGTTGGCGCCTACGTGCCTGATCGCGGCGCGTGAGGAGCGCGACAGTAGGCTCTGGCCATTCATGCCCGCGGGACGCGCCAAGTCCGTCGGGCTGAGCCGGAGGAAGACGTGGATCTCTACGAGTACCAGGCCAAGCACCTGTTCGATGCGCACGGTGTCCCCGTCACGCCGGGCGAGGTGTGCACGACGCCGGACGCTGCCTACGAGGCCGCGCGCAAGATCGGCTCGGCCGTCGTGGTGAAGGCGCAGGTGAAGACCGGGGGCCGCGGCAAGGCGGGCGGGGTCAAGCTCGCCGCCACCCCCGAGGAGGCCAGGGCGCGCGCGGAGGACATCCTCGGCCTGGACATCAAGGGGCATGTCGTACGCCGGGTCCTGGTCACCGAGGCCACCGACATCGCCGAGGAGTACTACGTCTCCTTCCTGCTCGACCGCGCCAATCGCGCATTCCTCGCCATGGCCAGCGTCGAGGGCGGCGTGGACATCGAGGAGGTCGCCGCGACGCGGCCTGAGGCGCTGGCGCTGGTGCGCATCGATGCGATCGAGGGCGTGGACCCCGCCATAGCGGCACGCATCGCGGAGGAGGCCGGCTTCCCGGCGCACATCCGCGATCAGGTCGCGGCGATCCTCGTGCAGTTGTGGCGCGTCCTGGTCGAGGAGGACGCCACGCTGGTCGAGGTCAACCCGCTGGTGCTGTCTGCCGACGGCCGGGTCCTGGCCCTCGACGGCAAGGTGACGCTCGACGACAACGCTCACTATCGCCACGCGTCACACGCCGACCTGGTCGATCGCGACGGGACCGATCCGATCGAGCTGCGCGCCAAGGAGTTCGATCTCAACTACGTCAAGCTCGACGGCGAGGTCGGCATCATCGGCAATGGGGCGGGCCTGGTCATGAGCACGCTCGACGTCGTGGCCTACGCGGGCGAGGACTTCGGCGGCGTCAGGCCGGCGAACTTCCTCGACATCGGCGGCGGCGCGAGCGCGGAGGTCATGTCCAACGGCCTGGATATCGTGCTCAACGATGCTGACGTTCGAGCGGTCTTCGTCAACGTCTTCGGCGGCATCACCTCCTGCGATGCGGTGGCCAATGGCATCGTCCAGGCGGTCGGAGCCCTGGCCGAGCGCGGCACGCCGGTCACCAAGCCCATCGTCTGCCGCATCGACGGCAACAACGCCGTCGAAGGGCGACGCATCCTCACGGAGTTCGATCACCCGCTCGTCGAGATGGTGGAGACCATGGATGACGCGGCCCGGCGGGTCGCGCAGCTCGCCGGAGGTGCGGCATGACGATCTGGCTCGACGCGGACAGCCGCATCCTCGTCCAGGGGATGACGGGCTCCGAGGGCACGAAGCACACCCGGCGCATGGTTGCCAGCGGTGCCCAGGTCGTCGCGGGCGTCACCCCCGGCAAGGGCGGCCAGGAGGTCGACGGCATCCCCGTCTTCGGTGACGTGCGCGAGGCGATGATCGCGACGGGCGCCAACGTGAGCGTCGTCTTCGTCCCCCCGCGCTTCGCGAAGGCCGCCGTGGAGGAGGCCGTGGACGCCGAGATCCCTCTATGCGTGGTGATCACCGAGGGCATTCCCGTGTATGACACGGCCCAGTTCTTCCAGTACGCCGTCAACGCGGGCACGACGCGGATCATCGGTCCGAATTGCCCGGGCATCATCTCTCCCGGGCAGTCGAACGCCGGGATCATCCCCGCCGATATTGCCGGCGCCGGTCCCATCGGGCTCGTCTCCAAGTCCGGCACCTTGACGTATCAGATGATGTACGAACTCGGCGACATCGGCTTCACCACATGTGTCGGCATCGGCGGCGACCCGATCATCGGCACGACGCACATCGACTGCCTCGCGGCCTTCGAAGCGGACCCGGCGACCGAGGCGATCGTCATGATCGGGGAGATCGGCGGAGACGCCGAGGAGCGTGCCGCGGCGTTCATCGCCGACAACGTCACCAAGCCGGTCGTGGGCTATGTCGCCGGGTTCACCGCTCCCGAGGGCAAGACGATGGGCCACGCCGGGGCCATCGTGTCCGGCTCCTCGGGCACGGCGGCTGCCAAGAAGTCGGCCCTCGAGGCGGTAGGCGTGCGCGTCGGCCAGACACCCAGCGAGACCGCCCGGCTCATGCGCACCATCCTGCGAGGCTGATCCCGGCCGGTCTGGGGCCTGTGAGGCCCCTGGGAGTCCCGTTGCCCGCGTGCCGTTACGGCCCTCGTGCGGCGGGGGCTGACAGTCTTGTCCAGTGAGCCTGACCGCGCGCGACCGCGCGCCCGCGAGGACGGCGGCGACGCCGCTTCCGCTCGTGGTGTCCGGTGCGGCCGCGGGCATCGCTGCGGCTGCCCTGAGCTTCCTCGCCCTGGCCGTCGTGGCCCTCGGGGCCTGGATGCTCGATCCGTCCGGGACGCAGGAGTGGTCCCAGATGCTCGAGGCGGCCGCGGGAGCCTGGCTGGCCGGCCTGGGCCTGTCACCCACCGTTGCCGGGGTGAGCATCACCTTGCTCCCGCTCGGTTTCGGAGCGCTCGCGATCATCGGACTGCTGGGCGGGGGGCGCTGGGCGGCGGACGCCTCGGCAGTCGCGCGTCGCGGTGAGGCCTTCGCGGTCGCCGCGGCAGCGGGTGTGGGCTTCGGCGCCGCAGCGGCCGTCGTCGCCGTCTTGGCGCGCACGCTTCAGGTGCCGCCTACTCAGGCTGCTGTCGTGTGCGGGCTCATCGGCTTCGCTGTGACCGCCATCGCCGTGATGCATCGCTCCGCCGTGCTCCCGTGGCGCCGCGCACCCCGGCAGTTGCGCGATGCCGCAGCCGCTGCGGGGGTCGCGATCGCGGTCATCGTCGGGGTGTCCTCCGCCTTCCTGGCGCTCGCTGTGATCACCAACCTGCAGTCGGTGAATCAACTCCTGGTCCAGTTGGATCCGGGCATCGCTGGCGCGATCCTGCTGGCCGTCCTCACCATGGGCTACCTCCCCACGGCCATCGTGTGGACGATGGCCTATGTCATCGGGCCCGGCATCACCATCGCCGTCGGCTCCGCGGTCTCGGTCTTCGACGAGCCCTCGAGCGTCGCGCTGCCCGGCTTCCCGCTGTTCGCCGCGCTGCCCGGACAGGCGCCCGCCGCCGGTGCCGCCCTGCCCGCGTCGATCGTCGTCGCGGGGGTGCTGGCCGGCTTGCTGCTGCGGCGTCGCGGGCGAGTGGGAGCGACCGGGATGGCCGTCGCTGCCATGGGCGCGGGTATCTCGGGCGCCATGATCGCGCTGATGTGCCTGCTGGCGACGGGTTCGCTCGGCTCGACCTCCCTGCAGGGACTGGGTCCGGCGCCGCTTCATGTCGGCCTCATCGGCGCGGCCCTGATCGCCGTCGGAGCGCTGGCCGTCGTCCCCTGGCCCGGCCGGAGTCGCGATGTCTAGCCCCGTACGCACGTCGCCGGCTCGGCGTAGGGCGCCGGCTGCGCGCAGTCACGCCGTGCTTGCCTCCCTGCAGCGCCGCATCGGCGGGGCGGCGATCGACATGGCGCTTCTCATCTTCGTGTCCGGCGTCGCCGCATCGCTGCTCGAGCGCCTGACCGCGGGCGTCACGCGCATCCGCATCGACGCCGCCTCCGGTCAGCGAAGCATCGAGTCGGCCATCTCGTTGCCGTTGTGGCTGCCGCTCGCCCTGCTGGTGGTCTTCACCGCGGCCTACACGATCTGCCTCATGGCCATCTGGGGCCGCACCCTCGGTGGATGGGCGGTCGGGATCCGGTGCATTCGCGTCGACACGGGTGGGCGGCCCGGCTGGATGCTCGCGAGCCGACGCTGGTTCATGCTGTACGGCGCCGCGGGACTGCTGGCCTTCGCGCCGGTCGTCGGCCCGTTCGCGTGGGTGCTGATCCTGGTCATCGGCCTGTCGCCGCTGTGGGACAGCACGCGGCGCCTGCGCGGCTATGCCGATCACTTCGGCCGCGATGTCGTGGTGATGGCGCAGGCTGCCTCGGCAGGAACCGGCACGCATCGGCGGTAGGGTCGCAGCGTGCGCTCGCGGCTCGTCGTCCTCGTGTCCGGCGGCGGCACCAATCTCCAGGCCCTGCTCGACGCTGACCAAGCCGCCTTCGACATCGTCGGCGTGATCGCGGACCGCCCTGGGATCGAGGGGCTCGAGCGTGCGGCCGCCCGCGGGGTCCCGACCGAGGTCGTCGATCCCGCGGCGTTCGACAGCAGATCGCAGTGGGATGTCGCGCTCTCGCGAACCGCGGTGTCCTTCTCCCCGGACTGGATCGTCTGCGCGGGCTTCATGCGGATCCTCGGTGCGCCGGTGCTCGAGGCCTTCCCGTGGCGCATCGTCAACACCCATCCGGCGCTGCTGCCGGCGTTCCCCGGAAGTCACGGGGTCCGGGATGCGCTCGCGTACGGAGCCAGGGTCACCGGTTGCACGGTCCACCTGGTGGACGCAGGCGTCGACACCGGGCCGGTCCTCGCCCAGCGCGCCGTCGACATCCTCGACGGTGACGACGAGGCCTCGCTTCATGAGCGCATCAAGGTCGTGGAGCGCGAGACCCTGGTCGATATCGTGATCCGACTGTGCACGCTGGGTTGCACGGTGACCGGCAGGAGGGCGAGCATCCCGTGAGCACTGACGAGCATCGCCGACCTATCCGACGCGCGCTCATCTCGGTCTACGACAAGGCCGGCCTGGTCGAACTCGCCGGTGCCCTCCATGCAGCGGGCGTCGAGATCGTGTCCACGGGGTCGACCGCCGCCCGCATCCAGGAGGCGGGCGTTCCCGTGTCCGCGGTGTCGGATGTCACGGGGTTCCCCGAGTGCCTCGACGGTCGCGTCAAGACACTGCATCCACGCGTCCACGCCGGATTGCTCGCGGACCTGAGACAGCCACATCACGTGGAGCAGCTTGCCGAACTCGACATCGCGCCGTTCGAGCTCGTCGTCGTCAACCTGTATCCCTTCACCAGCACGGTGGCGTCCGGTGCCGACCAGGATGAGTGCATCGAGCAGATCGACATCGGCGGCCCCGCCATGGTCCGGGCATCAGCCAAGAACCATGCCAGCGTTGCCGTCGTGGTCGATCCGGCGAGATACGGCGATGTGATCGATGCCGTCGGTGCAGGGGGCTTCACCCTCGCCCAGCGGCAGCGGCTCGCTGCCGAGGCGTTCGCGCACACCGCTTCCTACGACGTTGCGGTGGCGACCTGGATGGGCAATGTGGTCGCGCCGGATGGCTCGGGATTCCCGACCTGGCTCGGGCAGGCCTGGCAGCGCCGCGACGTGCTGCGCTACGGCGAGAATCCCCACCAGGCAGCGGCCGTGTACGCCGCGGACTTCTCCCGCCCTGGCCTGGCCCGCGCCGAGCAGCTCCACGGCAAGGAGATGTCCTACAACAACTACGTCGACGCTGACGCGGCCCTGCGCGCGGCATACGACCACGGTCTGCCTGCCGTCGCCATCATCAAGCACGCCAATCCCTGCGGCATCGCCGTGGGCATCGATATCTGCGACGCGTACGAGAAGTCCTTCGCCACCGATCCCGTCTCCGCCTTCGGGGGAGTCGTGGCCGCCAATCGCCCGGTGACGCTGGCGATGGCAGAGGCGATGACGGACGTGTTCACCGAGGTGATCGTCGCCCCCGACTACGACCCCGCGGCGCTCGACCTGCTCATGGAGCGCAAGGGTCTTCGCATCCTGCGCGTCGAGCCGCGAGCGGAGCGTGGCTGGGTCGATCTGCGCCCCATCTCCGGGGGAGTCCTGCTGCAGGGAGCCGACGACCTGACGGCGGATGGCGACGATCCGGCCACGTGGCGCCTGGTCGCCGGGTCCGCGGTCGACGCCGGCACGATGGAGGACCTCGCGTTCGCGTGGCGAGCGGTGCGAGCCCCGAAGTCCAACGCCATCCTGCTCGCCAAGGATGGTGCCGCGGTGGGCATTGGCATGGGTCAGGTCAACCGGGTCGACGCTGCCCGGCTTGCCGTGTCGCGCGCCGGTGAGGACCGAGCTCGCGGCTCCGTCGCCGCGTCCGATGCCTTCTTCCCCTTCCCGGACGGACTCGAGGTCCTGCTCTCGGCGGGCGTGAGGGCCATCGTCCAGCCCGGAGGGTCGGTGCGCGATGACGAGGTGATCGCGGCGGCGGAGGCTGCCGGAGCGACCATGTACCTCACCGGCACGCGGCACTTCTTCCACTGAGGCACGATGTCGCTGCGTCAGGATTCGTCCACCGTCGCGCGCATGGGAGTGGTCGCCGCTCTCACGGCGTTCGCGGTGGGTGCGCTCACCGCGCTCCAGTCCCGCATCAACGGCGAGCTCGCCGATGTCACGGACAGCGGTGTCCAGGCCGCGCTCGTGAGCTTCGGGACGGGGTGGATCCTGCTCAGCGCGATCTTGATCCTGGCTCCTGGCATGCGGCGCGGACTGGGCGACGTGGTCCGTGCCGTGCGCGTCGGCGACCTGCGCTGGTGGCAGGTTCTCGGTGGCCTGCTCGGTGGATTCTTCGTCGCCGTGCAAAGCGCCACGGTCCCGCTCGTGGGCGTCGCGGTCTTCACCGTCGCTGTGGTCGCGGGCCAGGTGACCAACAGCATCGTCGTCGATCGGCTCGGCCTCGGACCCGCCGGGCGGCAGAGCATCACGCCGACCCGGGTGATCGCCGCCATCCTCGCGGTCGGCGCGGTCATCGTGGCGGTATCCGATCGGCTCAGCGGTGCCGTGGAGGGCTCCGTCCTGGCCGTCGTCGCGGCTGTCGTCGCGGGCCTGGCCATCGCGGTCCAGCAGGCCATCAACGGACGCGTCGGGGCCGCTGCACGCAATCCGTGGACCGCGGCATGGGTCAACTTCACCCTCGGCACCATGATGCTCAGCGCGGCCCTGGGGCTTGCGTGGGGGCTCACCGAATTCGACCCGGGCGCGATGCCCCCGGGTCCCTGGTGGATCTACCTCGGAGGCACCATCGGCGTGATCTTCATCGCCGCGGCGGCGTGGGTCGTCCAGCGACTCGGCGTACTGCTCTTCGCGCTGCTCACGATCACGGGCCAACTCGCTGGCGCGCTCCTGCTGGATGCGGTCGCGCCCGCGGAGGGGGTCTACGTCCACCTGACCCTCGTGCTCGGAGTCGTGCTGGCCGGACTCGCGGTGGCGGTCGGAAGCATGTCGACGTGGGGGCGGCGACGACAGTCGCTGCGCGGTCACTAGGTTCTGATCCCATGACAGCAACCATCCTGGATGGCAAGGCGACCGCGGCCGCCGTGAAGTCATCCCTCGCAACGCGCGTCGCCGTCCTGCGCGAGCGCGGCATCGTTCCCGGCCTGGCGACCGTCCTCGTGGGTGACGATCCGGGCAGTCATGCCTACGTCGGGGGCAAGCACCGGGACTGCGCGGAGGTGGGCATCGCCTCCATCCGCGTCGACATGCCGGCGACGTCGACACAGGCAGAGGTCGAAGCCGAGGTACGTCGCCTCAACGACGATCCGGCTGTCACGGGCTACATCGTGCAACTCCCGCTGCCCGCGGGCCTGGACGGCAATCGCGTGCTCGAGATCATGGACCCGGCCAAGGACGCCGATGGCCTCCACCCGATGAATCTCGGCCGGCTCGTCCTCGGCATCGAGGCCCCGCTGCCCTGCACACCCCGGGGCATCGTCGAGTTGCTGCGCGCCTACGACGTCCCGATCGCCGGAGCGGAGGTCTGCATCGTCGGTCGTGGCATCACGGTGGGGCGCCCTCTCGGGCTGCTGCTCACCCGGCGCCAGGAGAACGCGACGGTGACGCTGTGCCACACGGGGACCAAGGACATGGCCGGGCACGTCGCAGCGGCGGACATCGTCATTGCCGCCGCGGGGGTGCCGCACGTCATCACTCCCGACATCGTCAAGCCCGGTGCCGCCCTGGTGGACGTGGGCATCACGCGCACGGACGCCGGGCTCGTGGGCGACATCGACCCGGCCTGCGCGGAGGTGGCCGGCTGGATCGCCCCGATGCCCGGTGGTACCGGTCCCATGACGCGCGCGATGCTCCTCGCCAATGTCGTGGAGGCTGCGGAGCGGTCGTAGGGTGGCGGCGTGAGCGGTATGGCGGAGGTCCATCGGCTGCCGTCCAGGCGGCGGCGGTGGTGGGCGCAGTGGCCCATCGCCGTGGTGCTCCTCGGGGTCGCCGCCGCGCTCACCATCGTGGCGCTGGACCACTTCCGCATCGGATCCCTCGTGCTCGCCGGCAGCCTCGTCGTGGCCTTCGCGTTGCGCCTGCTCCTCCCCACCGACCGGATCGGCATGCTGGCGGTGCGATCCAAGCGCGTCGACCTGGTGGTGCTCGGCTCCCTTGCGGCGGCGTTGATCGTCTTCGCCCTGTGGGTGCCGCCCCCTGCGTGAGGGCGCCGACGCTCGGGGACTAGCGTGGTGCTCGTCGCCGACCGAGGGGAATCACGTGTCACGCCCGCCTGTCAACGTCGCTGTCACCGGAGCCGCTGGCCAAATCGGATACGCGCTCCTCTTCCGTATCGCCTCGGGCCAACTGCTCGGCCCCGATGTGCCGGTCAGGCTGCGCATGCTGGAGATCACGCCCGCACTCAAGGCTGCCGAGGGCACTGCGATGGAGCTCGACGACTGCGCGTTCCCGCTGCTCGCCGGAATCGACATCACCGATGATCCCCGTGCGGCATTCGAGGGCGTCAACGTCGCGCTCCTCGTCGGCGCGCGTCCCCGGGGCCCGGGCATGGAGCGTCGCGATCTGCTGGAGGCCAACGGCGGGATCTTCAAGCCCCAGGGCGAGGCACTCAACGCGGGTGCTGCCGACGACGTCCGGATCCTCGTCGTGGGCAATCCGGCCAACACGAATGCGCTCATCGCCCAGTCGCACGCTCCGGACATCCCGAAGGAGCGATTCACCGCCATGATGCGGCTGGATCACAACCGAGCACTGACGCAGTTGGCCCAGAAGACCGGGGTGGGCGTCTCCGACGTACGCAAGGTGACCGTCTGGGGCAATCACTCCGCCTCGCAGTACCCCGACATCACCCATGCCACGGTCAAGGGACAGCCCGCGGCCCAGGCGATCGACGACCAGGCCTGGGTCGCCGATGTCTTCATCCCCACGGTGGCCAAGCGCGGCGCCGCGATCATCGACGCGCGCGGCGCCTCATCGGCCGCCTCGGCGGCCAATGCGGCGATCGACCACGTGCACGACTGGGTGCTCGGCACCCCCGACGGCGACTGGGTCTCCGCCGGCGTCCCCTCGGACGGTTCCTACGGCATTCCCGAAGGAATCATCTCCGGCTTCCCCTGCGTCTCCCGCGACGGCGCCTGGGAGATCGTCCCCGGGCTGGAGATCGACGAATTCTCCCGGGCGCGCATCGATGCGTCCGTAGCCGAACTGCAGGAAGAGCGCGACGCCGTGGCGGCGCTCGGCCTGCTCTGACTACCGTCCATCCCAGGTCCCCAGACAGGAGAGAGTCGCACCGTGGCGAAGATCAAGGTCGCACATCCCGTCGTCGAACTCGATGGCGATGAGATGACTCGCATCATCTGGCAATTCATCAAGGACCAGCTGATCCTGCCCTACCTCGATGTCGATCTCAGGTACTACGACCTCGGGATCGAGCACCGTGACGCAACGGATGATCAAGTGACCATCGACGCAGCCCACGCGATCCTCCAGTACGGCGTGGGAGTGAAGTGCGCGACCATCACGCCGGATGAGGCTCGCGTGGAGGAGTTCGGCCTGAAGAAGATGTGGAAGTCGCCCAACGGGACCATCCGCAACATCCTCGGCGGGGTGATCTTCCGCGAGCCGATCATCATGTCCAACATCCCTCGGCTCGTCCCGACGTGGACCAAGCCGATCATCGTCGGCAGGCATGCCTTCGGCGACCAGTACCGCGCGACCGACTTCAAGGTCCCCGGCCCCGGCACCCTGACCATGACCTTCACCCCCGCTGACGGCTCCGACCCGATGGAGTTCCAGGTCTTCGACTTCCCCGAGTCCGGTGTCGCGATGGGGATGTACAACCTCGACGACTCGATCCGCGACTTCGCTCGTGCGTCGTTCCGCTATGGGCTGGCTCGCCAGTTCCCGGTGTACATGTCGACCAAGAACACCATCCTCAAGGCCTACGACGGACGCTTCAAGGACATCTTCGCGGAGGTGTTCGACGCGGAGTTCAAGTCGGAGTTCGACGCGGCCGGCCTGACCTACGAGCACCGGCTCATCGACGACATGGTCGCCAGCGCGCTGAAGTGGGAAGGCGGGTACGTCTGGGCGTGCAAGAACTACGACGGCGACGTGCAGTCCGACACGGTCGCCCAGGGCTTCGGCTCGCTCGGACTGATGACCAGCGTGCTCATGACCCCGGACGGGCGAACCGTCGAGGCCGAAGCGGCCCATGGCACGGTCACCAGGCACTACCGCCAGCATCAGCGCGGAGAGGCGACCTCGACCAACCCCGTCGCCTCGATCTTCGCCTGGACCCGTGGCCTGGAGCACCGAGGCAAGCTCGATGGCACCCCGGATGTGTCGGCGTTCGCCCAGACCCTCGAGAGGGTCTGCATCGAGACGGTAGAGAGCGGGCAGATGACCAAGGACCTCGCGCTACTCGTGGGCCCGGACCAGCCGTGGCTCACCACGCAGGACTTCCTCGCCGCCATCGATCGCAACCTCCAGAAGGCGATGGCCTAGGGGTTGGCCAAGGGCAGGCGCGCGACGCTGGTCACGATCACGGCCAACGTCAATGGCATCCGGGCTGCAGCTCGACGGGGTGGCCTGGAGTGGCTGGCAGACGCGGAGGCCGACGTGATCTGCCTCCAGGAGGTCAGGGCGACGCACGACCAACTGCACGAGCAGCTGGCCGAGAGCGGCCTGGCCGCAATGCACGTGGCTCACAGCGCGGCGGAGGCACTGGGACGCAATGGCGTCGCTGTGCTCACTCGCGAGCAGCCGACGGGGATTCGCGAGGGTGTCGGTGATCGCGAGTTCGCACGACAGGGTCGTTGGATCGAGGTGGACATCCAGACCGGGCTCGGTCCACTGACCGTCGTGTCGGCGTACGTGCACACCGGCGAGGCGCAGACCCCGAAGCAGGACGAGAAATTCCGGTTCCTCGACGCGATGGACCGGCGCCTTGCATCCCTGCGTCGTAGGGCCGCGCGCGCGAAGTCGCACGTCCTCGTCACGGGCGACTTCAACGTCGCTCACGCGGAGGTGGACATCAAGAACTGGAAGGGCAACCGCGACAAGGCCGGGTTCCTCCCGGAGGAGCGCGCCTACCTCGACAGGTGGTTCGGCGCGCCGGGTGCGGCGAAGCCCGGCCCGTGGCATGACCTCGGACGCGCGATGGGCGGCCTCGGTCCCGGGCCATACACGTGGTGGTCGTGGCGCGGCAAGGGCTTCGACACTGACGGGGGATGGCGCATCGACTACCAGATCGCCACCTCGGGACTCGCGGCACGCGCGCAGCAGGCGGTGGTGGGCAAGGCGCCCTCCTACGCCGAGAGATGGAGCGATCACGCCCCTCTCACCGTGACGTTCGCCTAGCGCCCTCTATCCTGATCCCGTGAGCGACCTCTGGGTCAACATCGCGCTCGTCCTCGTGTTCATCCTGATCGGCAGCTTCTTTGCCGCTGCGGAGATCGCGCTCGTATCGCTGCGCGAGAGCCAGGTCGAGCGCCTGTCTCAGCGTGGGCGGCGAGGGCGCACGCTCGCCTCGCTCGTGCGAGATCCCAATAGATTCCTTGCCGCTGTGCAGGTCGGCGTCACCCTGGCCGGCTTCATCTCCGCAGGGTTCGGCGCCTCGCAGATCGCGCCCGCGATCTCCCCGTGGCTGGAGTCCCTCGGGCTCTCGGAGGGGTGGGCGTCAGCCCTGTCCTTCATTGCGGTCACGGTCGCCATCGCGTACGTGTCGTTGGTCATCGGCGAACTGGTGCCCAAGCGCATCGCGCTGCAGCGCGCGGAGTCCACGGCCCTCCTGGTCGCAGGCCCGGTCGACCTGCTCGCCAAGGTCACTCGGCCCTTCATCTGGCTGCTCTCGGTCTCGACGAATGCGCTCGTGCGCCTGCTGGGTGGCGACCCCAGCACGGGCAAGGAGCAGATCACGGGCGAGGAGCTCCGGGACATCGTCGCGGCGACGGAGGAACTCACGGCAGAGGAGCGCGCGCTCATCGACGATGTCTTCGACGCGGGAGATCGCGAACTCCGCGAGGTGATGCTGCCCCGCACCGAGGTGTCCTTCCTCGATGCCGCAACCCCTGTGCGCCAGGCGGTGCTCGAGGTCTCCGACGCCCCTCACTCGCGCTACCCGGTCATCCGTGGCGACGCCGATGACGTCGTCGGCATCGTTCATATCCGCGATCTGCTCATGCCGGACGCGGATCACTCGGGGCGCCGGGTGGGGGAGATCGTGCGCGAGACGACGTTCTTCCCCGGGACCAAGCAGGTCATCCCGGCACTGACGGAGATGCGTCGGCTAGGCCAGCACCTGGCCATCGTCGTCGACGAGTACGGCGGGACCGCCGGCATCGTGACCCTCGAGGATCTCGTCGAGGAGCTCGTTGGCGACATTCGGGATGAGTACGACACCGAGTCTTTGGGCCCGCGCACGGACGTCGATGGCCTGCTCAACCTCGAGGACTTCCACGACGAGACCGGCGTGGAACTGCCCGACGGACCGTACGAGACCGTCGCCGGCTACGTCGTCTCGGCCCTGGGCGAGCTGCCTCGCGTCGGAGCCACCGTCGAGGTCGCCGGGCACCTGCTGACGGTCACCGAACTCGACGGCCGTCGCGTCGCCCGGATCAGCGTCGCGCCGCTGGAGATCGCCAGCCGCGCGCAGGTCGACGAGCCCCCGCTGCCACAATGACGCCATGCCCGAGACCCCTCGTGACGTGATTCGGCGTGCCGAGGGCTCCTCGGCTGGTCCGCCTCGCGTGCTCTCCGGCATCCAGCCGACGGCCGACTCCTTCCAGATGGGCAACTACCTCGGCGCCCTGCGCCACTGGGTCAGTCTCCAGGACACGCATGAGGCGTTCTACTGCGTCGTGGACCAGCACGCCATCACCGTGGATCATGATCCGGCCGTCCTGCGACAGCGGACACTGGTGTCCTTCGCGCAACTGCTCGCCGTAGGGCTGGATCCACTGCGATCGACCGTCTTCATCCAAAGCCATGTGCCCGAGCATGCGCAGTTGGCGTGGATCCTGGAGTGTCTGACCGGCTTCGGCGAGGCCTCGCGGATGACCCAGTTCAAGGACAAGTCGCAGCGCGAGGGCAATGACCGGGCTACGGTCGGCCTATTCACCTATCCGGTGCTGCAGGCCGCGGACATCCTCATCTACCAGGCAGCGGGTGTGCCGGTCGGCGAGGATCAGCGCCAGCACCTGGAACTCACCCGTGATCTGGCTCAGCGCTTCAACGCGACGTACGGCCCCACGCTGGTCGTGCCGGAGCCGTTGATCGTCAAGGACACCGCGAAGGTCCTCGACCTGGCGGATCCGACAGCGAAGATGAGCAAGTCCTCCCCGACCGGGTGCATCTTCTTGCTCGATGACCCGAAGGTGACGCGGAAGAAGATCATGTCCGCGGTCACCGACTCGGATCGAGACATCCGCTTCGATCCGGAATCCAAGCCGGGCGTCTCCAACCTGCTCACCCTCCTCGCGTCCGTCGAGGGCCGCACGATCGCCGACGTGGCAGCCGCCTACGAGGGGCGCGGGTACGGCGACCTGAAGAAGGACGTGGCCGAGTCGGTCGTCGACTTCTGCGCCGGATTCCAGTCACGCGTGGACGAGCTCATGTCCGACCCGGCCGAGCTCGGCCGTCTCGTGAGGCTGGGCGCTGATCGCGCTCGATCTGCGGCGACACCGACCCTGGAGGCGGTCTACGAGCGCGTCGGCTTCGTCCCGCTGGCCTGACCTAGCCGCGGGCGAAGTCGTGCTCGTCCTCGGTCCGCTCTGCCTCGCTCACCCGCGCGCGGCGGCCACCGGTGCGCGGCGCAGGGCCGCGCAGGCTCCGCAGACCGAGGACCACGAGCAGCAGTCCGACGACCATGGCACCGATGAGCGTCCACACCCAGCCCCAGGGGGTCGACGCCGCAGCCGTCGACGCTGCTGTCGCGGTGATGCCCTCGCCATCCTCAGCGGGTGCCGTGCCGCCGTTCTCGTCGTTCTGCGGCACCGAACCGGAGTCCGACGGGTCGGTCGCGGTGCTGTCGGGATCGATGGGATCGACGAGGTAGCCGACCGGCGTGACCGCATCGACGTTGGCGAATCCCCAGTCCAGTAGGGCGGAGGCCGACGGGTAGATCTCGCCCTCGATATTGAGCAGGGTGACGACCAGGCTGGTGCCGCCGCGCTCGGCCGCCCCGACGAAGGTGCGTCCAGCCTCGGTCGTCCAGCCGGTCTTGACCCCGATCGCACCCTCGTAGCCCTGGATGAACAGCGGATTCTGGGTCGCGATGGGCATCGTCGGCCGCGGGTCACCCGGCTGCGCGGGCATGTAGCCGGGGAAGTCCTCCACCACGCGAGTGTTGACGTACTCGAAGAAGTCCGGGCGGGCCAGTCCCTCGCGCGCGATGAGCGCGAGGTCGTACGCCGAACTCACCTGCCCTTCCGCGGGCAGGCCGCTGGTGTTCTTCGCGACGGTGTCGTAGGCCTGGAGTCGCTGCGCTTCCTCGTTCATCTGCGCGACGCTTAGTTCCAGGCCTCCGTTGGCCGCCGCGAGCGCTGAGGCGCAGTCGTTGCCGCTTTGCATCATCAGGCACAGGAAGAGATCACGAGCGGTGTACGTCGCGTCCTCGACCAGGCCGACGCGACTGCCCTCTACGGCGACGTCGTCGTAGGTGGTGGTGTAGACGAGGTCGGGCTCGAGGCTCTGCGTCAACGTGAGCAGTGTGAGCGTCTTCAGGACCGAAGCCGGAGGCCGGGGCACGTGCGGTGCCTTGGCGGCGAGGATCGCACCGGTGTCCATGTCGGCGAGCACCCACGCCGTGACGGGGACTTCGGGCAGCGGGTCCGCGTCCGGCCCGGGGTCGACGATCACGTCGCTGCCGGTCAGCAGCGGGCCGCCGATGGGCTCAGCGGCGGCGGGGGCTGCGCCCACGAGCACCGTGACCGCGGTGACCGCCGCGACGATCGAGAGTGGCAGGAGACGACGCATGGTGCCCTCAGACTAACGACCGGGGTTGCCCGGTTGCCCGATCAGCAGTGCCGCCACGCCGGGGATCAGACGCGTCGGAAGATCAGCGCTCGCTTGACCTGCTGGATGGCCTTGGTGACCTCGATCCCTCGGGGGCAGGCGTCGCTGCAATTGAAGGTCGTGCGGCAGCGCCACACGCCCTCCTTCTCGTTGAGGATCTCCAGCCGGGTCTCGGCAGCCGCATCGCGGGAGTCGAAGATGAAGCGGTGCGCGGCCACGATCGCCGCCGGCCCGAAGTACTGGCCGTCGGTCCAGAACACCGGACAGCTCGTCGTGCAGGCCGCGCACAGGATGCACTTGGTCGTGTCGTCGAAGACGGTGCGCTCCTCGATTGACTGCAGGCGCTCCTTGGTGGGTTCGTGCCCGTCGGTGATGAGGAACGGCTTGACCGCGCGGTAGGCGGCGAAGAAGGGCTCCATGTCGACGACGAGGTCCTTCTCCAGGGGCAGGCCCTTGATCGCCTCGACGGTGATGTCGCCCGTGCCCAGGTCCTTGATCAGCGTCTTGCACGCGAGCCGGTTGCGGCCGTTGATGCGCATGGCGTCGGAGCCGCAGATGCCGTGACCGCAGGACCGGCGGAACGTCAAGGTGCCGTCCTGCTCGCCCTTGATCTTCATGAGCGCGTCGAGCACGCGATCGGTCGGGTAGGCCGAGACGACGTACTCCTCCCAGTGCGGCTCCTCGTCGATCTCCGGGATGAAGCGCCGGATCTTGAAGGTGACGTCGCGCGGCTCGACGCGCTCGGGCGTCTCCGTGGGCGACGTGGTCTC
>JALQSY010000099.1 GCA_023264215.1 Candidatus Nanopelagicales bacterium | reverse complement strand
CAGGGCCGCGTCCCGACCGACCCGCGAGGCGGAGTCGAGGCGGCCATCGACGATCCGCTCGGCCACCTCGCACAGGACGAAGACCTTGGCGACGCTCGCGGTCGATGCGGCACGATCGCCGTCGAGGTCCTCGAATACCAGACCCGCCATGTCCATGGCGTAGCACGACCAGGCAACAGGCATGGCATCCATCCGTCGACGACGGGAGTCGATGCTACGGCGAAGCCAGGCCCTGGGGTGGGACTAGACCCCCTTGGGCCGCAGATAGCGCTGGGCCAGGCCGCCGAGGAAGTCAAACAGCAGCGCGATGAGCGCCACGAGCGCGGCGCCGACGAAGATCGCCGTGGGTCGGTTGAGTTTCAGGCCCGCATTGATCGTCTCGCCCAGGCCGCCGCCGCCGATGAGGAAGGCCAGGGTCGCCATGCCGACGTTGATCACCGCGGCAGTGCGGATACCGGCGACGATGACCGGGACCGCCAGCGGCAACTCAGTCCGGGTGAGGCTCTGCCAGCCCGTCATGCCCATGCCCTTGCCCGCCTCGATCACCGAGCGGTCCACCTGTTCCAGACCCACGATGGTGTTGCGCAGCACCGGCAGGAGGGCGAAGGTCGCCAGCGCGACGATGACCGTGGTCGGACCCGAGCCGAGCCACACGAAGAAGAGCACGATGAGTCCGTATGCGGGCACTGCCTGGCCCAGGCCGAGGACGGACACCAGTCCGTCCTTGATCCGCGGAGCGGCATCCCGGGTCACCAGGATCCCGATGGGCACGGCGATCACGATGACCAGGACGGTCGAGAAGAACGCGAGGTACAGCTGCTGATAGGTCTGGCGCACCAGTTCGCTGGGTTCCAGGATCCGGGTCGTGGTCTCGTCGAAGTCGGAGTAGATCCAGACGGTGGCGAGGAGCAGCGCCAGGCCCAGCGCGAGTACCGGCGTGACGATGAGGTCCAGTTGATCCGACGACCACGACGACAGTCGGGCCCGGCGGCTGGCACGCGGAGCCAGCGGAATCGCGGTCACGGATGCACCTCGCCGTTGCCGGTATGCAGCAGGAGTGCCGCGAGTCCCTCGATGGTGCAGCCGCCGAGGTAGCGCCCCTGGGCATCCACGACGACCGCCATGCCGCTGGACGTCGTGAGCATCGCGGCGAGCGCATCCTGCAGGGTGTCTTCCGGCTGCACCTGGACCGTGATCGGCCTGCCCGAGGATTCGATCGCTCGCTCCGAGGCATTGAGCGCACGCTCGTCGATCCACCGCAGCGGATGATCCTTGTCGTCCAGAAGTACCGCGGTCGAGGCACCCGCCTCCGCCATGCTCGCCAGTGCCTGCCCACGGTGGACGGGCTTGCGCAGGGTCACCATGGGGGCGAGGTCGAGATCGCGCACCCTGCGCAGCGTCAGCGTCTTGAGCACCGCCCCGGAGCCGAGGAAGTTCTCGACGAACTCGTCGGCGGGCTCGGTGAGGATGACCTCCGGCCGGTCGATCTGGGCGATCTCGGAGCCCTCCCGCAGTATCGCGATCCTGTCGCCCATCTTCACGGCCTCGTCGATGTCATGCGTGACGAAGACGATGGTCTTGCGCAGTTCGCTTTGCAGTCGCAGGAATTCGTTCTGGAGTCGGTCTCGCGTGATCGGATCGATCGCGCCGAACGGCTCGTCCATGAGAAGGACATCGGGATCGGCGCCGAGGGCACGCGCGACGCCCACGCGCTGCGCCTGGCCGCCTGACAGTTCGTTGGGGTATCGATCCCGGTACACGCTGGGATCCATTCCCACGAGGTCCAACAGTTCATTGACCCGCTCCTGCACTCGCTTCTTCGGCCACTTCAGCAGCCGCGGCACGGTCGCGACGTTCTCGGCGATCGTCCGGTGCGGGAAGAGTCCCACCTGCTGGATGACGTAGCCGATCCGTCGGCGCAGGGCGTTGGGGTCGACCGTGGTGACGTCCTCGCCCTCGTAGAAGATCCGGCCCGAGGTCGGCTCGATCATGCGGTTGATCAGGCGCAGCGTCGTGCTCTTGCCGCATCCCGAGGGCCCGACGAGCACGAGGATCTCCCCCGGCTGCACTTCGAGCGTGAGGTCGCGCACCGCCGGCTCGTCGACACCGGGGTAGCTCTTGGTCACATGCTCGAGCCGGATCAGCGGCTCGGAGTGGGTGGCAGCGTCCTGGCTCATGCGGGCTTTCCCTTCGCGCGGATGCCGGCGGGCGTGGTGAGCCGGCCGAGGAGGAGGAGTGCGGCGTCGATCGCGAGCGCTAGGCCGATGGACAGGAGCACGCCGGTCCAGATGGCCTCGAGCGAATTCGGCAGCGGAAGTCGCGCCAGGCCGCTCTTGATGAAGTCGCCCAGTCCGCCTCCGGCGACCAGGGTGGCGATCGCGGAGATGCCCACCGTGAGCAGGGCGGAGACGCGAATGCCGGCGAGCATCACGGGCCAGGCGAGGGGCAGTTGCACCTGGGAAAGGGTCTGCCGCGGTGTCATCCCCATGCCGCGCGCAGCCTCGAGCACGCTCGGATCGACGCCGTCGAGGCCCGCGGTCGTATTGCGCAGGATCGGCAGGATCGCGTAGAGGAACAGCGCGATGAAGGACGGCACGAAGCCGAGGCCGACGAGCGGGATGAAGATCGTGAACAGCGCCAGCGAGGGAATCGTCAGGAAGACCGACGCGATCGCCAGCGCGAGTTCCTTGCTGAAGGGGCGATGCCGAGTCGCGATACCGACGACCACCGCCAACGCGCCGGCAGCCACCGTCACCGTGACGACGTAGACAAGGGTCTCACCCAGCGCGGTGAACACGAGGTCCGTCCGCTCGCTGAGGTACTCCAGCCAGCTCCTGATGCCGTCCATAGCGTGTGAGGGCACGCCATGGGGTGACGCGGACGGCAGGCGTCCGCGTCACCCCATGGGGCTAGCCTCCGATGATCCCCTGCTCGATCAGGTACGTCCGGGCGACAGCCGATGGCTCCTCGCCATCAGCGGACACCTGGGCGTTGAGCTGGGCCATCCTCTCGTTGCTCAGCGGCGCGAGAATCGCGTCGATGATGCCCTGGAAGGACTCCGGAGCCTCGTCGAACTTCTCCTTGCGGAAGGTCGCCGACACGTTGTAGACGATGTTGACCCCGGGATCCTCGACCAGCGCCAGGCCCAGTGCGGGGATCCTGCCGTCGGTGGTGAAGACCTCGCCGAAGGTGCAGTTGTTGTTGGCCGTCTCGGTGTAGATGACGCCTGTATCCAGGATCTGCGCCTGGCCCGAGGGCAGGGTGATGCCGGTCGCCTCCTCGGTGAGGATCAGGCCATCCGGTCGCTCGGGGAACTCCGACTCCATGCAGACCACCGCGTCGGGGTTGTCCCGCACGTATTCCATCATGGTCTGCAGGGTGAACGGCCCACCATTCGCCTCGGTCACCTCGGGGCTGGATGCGAAGCCGTACGTGTTGTTGAAGGGTGAGCGGCCGATCCACACGATGTTGTTGCGCTCGAGGTCGAGTTCGGCGACGCCGTTGGTCAACTCGACCGAGTCGAAGCTCGGGTCCTCCTGGCCGAGGTGGACCGTCCACCCGGTGCCGTTGTACTCCATGTAGACATCGATCTCACCGGACTCCAGCGCTGAGCGAGCCACAGAGGTGCCGCCCAGGTTGACCTTGTCGTCCACGCTGGCACCGGCCGCGCCGAAGGCCTGGACCATCATCTGGCCGAGGATCAGCTGCTCATCGAAGTCCTTGGAGCCTACGGAGACACTGATCCCGTCCAGCCGCAAGTCATCGGTGACGGCGCTGCCACCTGGCGACCCCGAAGCGCTCGAGTCGCCGGAATCGCTGGATCCACCACAGGCAGCCAGTACAAGGGCGGATGCGCCGGCGACGGCGATCCACGTCCACGTTCGTCTTGCCACAATGCTCTCCCATTCGCTCAGGTGCTTACTCATCGCTCACGCGTGTCATCGCATTCACGTCGGACAGTCGAACGTAGTCACGATTTCGCGGAGATGGCTTCCAGCCCTAGGGGGACGATCACAGCCTGCGATGCAATTGCGACGATGGGATGACATGGGCCAACGTCCACTGACGTACCTGGGACATTGCCCAAGGCAGTGAATTCACACGTTCTCAACCACGGGGATAGACGGAGAACTCCTGTCGGATGGACAGGATGTGGACCTGCGACCCCTTTGCCCCCAGGGACATGGGATGGCGGCGTTCCTCACGACGCATCAGCGCTGGACACAGACCGCGGGTGACGCCTGTCGGCGGAGCTGCTGGGGCCTTGCTCAAGGAGTGATTGATTCCCGCGGGTGTCGACCTCTCAGATGCGCAATCAGACTCCACACACCGGCGATCGCCAAGAGGAGGTAGGCACATTGCAGGAGCACTCCGAGGAATACAGTGAAGAGCAGTGCCCTGGTGGCCTCAAACGTCAAAACGTCGGGATCAATGACAACGAATTGAACGATGTTGATCGAGCCACTCACTATCCCAACGAATGGAAGTCCGCCAGAAAAAACGGTTGCGAGGACAACTGCGAGCGCTCCGGCTCCAAGCCCAAGCCACCAGGCCCGGGACAGCCGGCCCTTGCGCAGCATCACATATGCCGCAAGACCAATGAGGCCAGGAACGAGATACAGGGTGCTGCGGAAGGTGACGGGTCCTAGATCAGCCGTTATCTGGGCCAGGGCGATGAGGACGACAAGGGCAATGCTCGACACCCCACCGACGAGAAGCAGTCTGCTGATGGCAATCCACGGCTTGGGCCGAAGGGTCTGGTTGTCACCATCGGCCATCCGGTCCCCCCACGCTGACGACTTCCGAGTGCTGCTGAAGCGGCACGCCCGCTCGTGGACGATGGCCGCACGGTAGTCTTGTGCGACTAGGGCGTCAACAGGCTTCGTTGTAGCAAGCTATGGGACCTCCGCGAGGCGTGCACGTCCCTTGCAATTCCCGGCCCTGCCACCTGTCGGGCTGACAGGATTTGAACCTGCGACCCCTTGACCCCCAGTCAAGTGCGCTACCAAGCTGCGCTACAGCCCGCCGCCCCGCAGTCCCAGTCGGAACCGGCTTACGGGAACCGCGAAAGCCTAGCCGAGCGCCCCCGACCCGCGACCCCCGCCCCGCTCCTTCCTTGAGTGGCGGGTTATCGCATGCGACACGCCGATGAGCCCTGCGATAAGTCGCCACTCAACGAACTACTAGCGGCGGCGCTTCTCGCGGATGCGCAGGTTGATGCGGATGGGCGTGCCGACGAAGCCGAACTCCTCGCGCAGCCGCCTCTCGATGAACCGCCGGTACCCGGCCTCCAAGAAGCCGGTCGTGAAGAGCACGAACGTCGGCGGCCGGGTGCCACTTTGAGTCCCGAAGAGGATGCGTGGCTGCTTGCCTCCCCGCACCGGATGCGGGTGCGCGGCGACGAGCTCGGCGAGGAAGGCATTGAGTCGCGAGGTCGGGACGCGCGTCTCCCAGCCGGCGAGCGCCTCGTCGAGCGCGGGGACGAGCTTGGCCACGTGGCGTCCGGTCATCGCCGAGACGTTGACGCGCGGGGCCCAGCGCACCTGGACGAGCTCGCGGTCGATCTCCTTCTCCAGGTAGCGCTGGCGGTCCTCGTCGACCAGGTCCCACTTGTTGTAGGCGATCACCAGGGCACGCCCCGTCTCGATCACCAGTGACAGCAGGCGCAGGTCCTGCTCGGAGATCGGCTCCGACGCGTCGATGAGGACCAGCGCGACCTCGGACTTCTCCAGGGCGGCGCGGGTGCGCAGGCTCGCGTAGTACTCATGCCCGCTCGCCTCCTTCACCCGGCGGCGGATCCCGGCGGTGTCGACGAACCACCACTCGCGATCGCCGAGCACGATGAGTTCGTCCACCGGATCCACCGTCGTGCCCGCCACGGAATCGACGACGACGCGGGACTCGCCCGCGAGCTTGTTGAGCAGGGAGGACTTGCCCACATTGGGCTTGCCGAGTAGCGCCACGCGACGAGGACCGCCGCCGCGCACGCGACCCTGGCCCTCCTCGGGCAGCAGGGCCACGACCTCATCGAGCAGGTCGCCACTGCCCCTGCCGTGCAGTGCGGATACGGCGTAGGGCTCCCCCAAGCCGAGGGACCACAGCGCTGCTGCATCCGACTCCGTCCGCGCATCATCGACCTTGTTGGCCACCAGCAGGACGGGTACGCCGGCCTTGCGCAGAACCTTGACGACCGACTCATCAGCATCCAGCGGGCCGACGGTCGCATCGACCACGAGCAGCACGACGTCGGCATCGTTCATGGCGCGCTCGGCCTGCGCTGCGATTTGGCCCGCCATCCCCCGCGCGTCGCGCTGCCAGCCACCCGTATCCATGAGCAGGAATCGCCGGCCATTCCACTCGGCTTCGTAGCTCACGCGGTCGCG
>JALQSY010000098.1 GCA_023264215.1 Candidatus Nanopelagicales bacterium | reverse complement strand
ACCTACTGCTCACCATGGACTCCGGCAACTACGCCACGGTCACCGCGCTCGCACCGGATCCGGTTGCACGTGAGCGAGTGAGGATGTTCAGGTCCTTCGACCCTGCGCTCCGCGATGTGCCGGCCGGTGACCCCCGTCTCGACGTACCCGATCCGTGGTTCGGCGCGCACGACGGGTTCATTGAAGTGCTCGCCATGATCGAGGCCGCCGCCGATGGACTGATCGCCGACCTACCGACCCTCATGGGACGGCCGTAGCCCTTTGGCGTCCTGAGTTCCGACCAAAGAAAACGACGCTTTGTGACAGTGACGGTCAGCCCGTCGTGTCACGAAGCGTCGTTTTCGTGGTGGAGCAGTGGACTGAACTAGTTGGCGGTCACGGTGAAGGACACCGACGCCGTGACGTCCGGTGACACCCGCACGCGCGCCTTGTGGCTGCCGATGGCCTTGACGTGCGAGACCTCGACCGAGCGCTTGTCCAGGAGTGGGCCGCCGGCCTTGCGCACTGCGGCGACGAAGTCGGCATTGGTGATGGAGCCGAAGAGCTTGCCGGTCTCTCCGGCACGTGCCGGGATCACGACGGTGAGGCCCTCGAGCTGCTCCTTGACCTCCTTGGCGTGAGCCAGGTCGCGGATCTCGCGGGCATCGCGTGCACGCTTGATCTGCACGATCTGCTTCTCGCCGCCCGCGGTCCAGGGCATCGCCATGCCGCGCGGCACGAGGTAGTTGCGGCCGTAACCGTCCTTGACGGTGACGACATCACCGGGGATGCCTAGACCGTCGACTGCCTGGGTGAGGATGATCTTCATCGCTACCTCGCTGTGCTCGTGTAGGGCAGCAGCGCCATCTCGCGCGCGTTCTTGACCGCCTTGGCGACCGCACGCTGCTGCTGCATGGTGAGTCCTGTCACGCGGCGCGAGCGGATCTTGCCGCGATCGGAGATGAACTTGCGGAGCAGGTTCACGTCCTTGTAGTCGATGTAGGTCACATCCGGTGCGAGCAGCGGTGTGCCCTTCTTGATGCGTGCCGGCTCACTCGAGCGCTTGTCGCGCCGTGGTCCCTGGCCCATGTCATTACTCCTTCGGTGTGCAAAAGTCAGTGTCAGAACGGGGGTTCGTCGAAGGCGGCTCCGCCGCCACTGGGTGCGGCCCACGGATCGTCAGCCGGAGCCCCACCGCCGGCATTGCCGCCGCCGGAGAAGCCGCTGTCGCCGCGCTGGGTCCGTGTCACCTTGGCGGTGGCGTAGCGGAGTGCGGGGCCGACGTCGTCGACCTCCATCTCCACGACGGTGCGCTTCTCGCCCTCGCGGGTCTCGTAGGAGCGCTGCTTCAGCCGGCCCTGCACGATCACGCGCATGCCCTTCTGCAGCGACTCAGCGACGTTCTCGGCGTACTGGCGCCACACGCTGCAGCGCATGAACACCGGGTCGCTGTCCTTCCACTCGTTCGTGGCCTTGTCGAGGTAGCGCGAACTCGCCGCCACGGTGAAGGAGGCGACAGCCGCACCGCTCGGGGTGAAGCGCAGCTCGGGGTCGTTGGTCAGGTTGCCGACCACGGTGACGTTGATGTCTCCGGCGGCCATGACCTACGACTCCTCCGGGCGCGTGACCTTGGTGCGGAGCACGGCCTCGTTGAGGTTGAGCTGGCGATCGAGTTCGGCGACAGCTGCGGGACTCGAGGTGACCTCGAGGACGGCGTAGATGCCCTCGGGCTTGTGCGCGATCTCGTACGCAAGGCGGCGACGTCCCCAGACGTCGACCTTCTCGACCGAGCCGCCGTCCTGCTTGACGACGTTGAGGAACGTCTCGAGGGACGGCGCGACGGTGCGCTCCTCGAGATCGGGGTCGAGGATGACCATGACTTCATATCGGCGCATGCGGTCGCCGACCTCCTCTGGGCTCATCGGCTCCGGTCTTTCCGGAGCAGGAGGTGGGGAGCGAACTCCCGGTGGTGCTGCCGCGTGGCAGGCCTCGTAGAGAGTACGCCGTGATCGCGCTGGGACCTAATCGAGGGCGGCCAGGGTCAGCCGTAGGTGTCGCGCGGTCCCCGGCCGGGCACCCTGCGTGGACCCATGGAGCGCTTGGGGGGCGCCGGCCCGGTCACGGTGATGCGGTCGACGACGCCGGCGCCGAGAAGCGTGGCGATGCGTCCGTGGATCTGGGGCAGCATGAGACGCACCTGGGTGGCCCACGCGGTCGAGTCGGCGCGCAGCAGCAGCTCACGGCCACCCTCGGTCTCCCGGACCGAGTCAGGAGTCACGTGGTCCGCAAGTTGCTCGCCGACGATCTCCGGCCATCGGGCGATGAGTGATCCGGAGCCCACCTGCTCGCGGTACCCGTGGTCGCGGAGCCAACCCTGCAGCACCGCGTCAACGGTCTGCGGATCGCGGTTGTCGCCGTACTGCGGCGTGCGTCGCTGCGGCGGTTTCGTCGGCGCCGCTCGAGTGCTGGCCCTCGCGCGAGCCAGCGCGGCCTTCGCCAGGTCGCTGGTGGCCGTCGGATCGGTGTCTGTCGGATCGGTTGCGTCACTCACGCCGGGTCACCGTGCCTGACACGACGTCGAACCACGATCCGCTCATCGAGGCGGGTACGTCCTCGGCCACCGCGGCGGTGATGAGGACCTGGGGGGCGCCGGCGACTCTTTCGGCCAGGTGAGCGCGTCGACGCGCATCCAACTCGGCGAAGACGTCGTCGAGCACCAGCACGGGCGCGCCCGTCTCGTCGCTCAGCAGGTCGTACGACGCCAGGCGCAGGGCCAGTGCGGCGGACCAGGACTCGCCGTGGGAGGCGTAGCCCTTGATGGGCGCATCGCCGAGACTCATGAGCAGATCATCGCGATGGGGACCGACGAGAGTGATGCCGCGGTCCAGCTCGTCCTTGCGCCGGCGCTCCATCTCGGACAGCAGTGCAGCCGTGACATCGGCCGCGTCGACGTCGTCCACGACGGACCTGTAGGCCATCGCGATGGTGTCCGACCCCGGCACGAGGGACTGGTACGCCGCCGCCGCGAGTGGCGCGAGGCGCTCGGTCAGGTCGCGTCGAGCGGTGATGATCTCGGCGCCGAGCCTGGCGAGCTGGTCATCCCAGGCCTCCAGGGTGCGCACCACCTCGTCCATGTTGGCGCGCCGGGCAGTTCCGGAGGACTTCAGTAGCGCGTTGCGTTGCTTCAGGACGCGGTCGTAGTCGGTGCGCGTGCCGGCCAGCCGCGGCTGGCGCTGCACGAGGAGGTCGTCGAGGAACCTGCGACGTTCGCTCGGATCGCCCTTGACCAAGGCAAGGTCCTCGGGTGCGAAGACGACGGTGCGGACGATGCCGAGGAGGTCGCGCACCTTCGCGGCCGGAGAGCGGTTGATCCGTGCCCGGTTCGCGCGCCCCGCGGTGATCTCGATCTCCAGGAGCAGCGACCGGTCGTCCCGCACGACGTCCGCCCTGATCACGGCACGCTCGGCGCCGTGTCGGATGAGGGGTGCGTCGGTCGCCACGCGGTGGCTGCCCAGGGTCGACAGGTAGGCGATGGCCTCCACCAGATTGGTCTTGCCCTGGCCATTGGCGCCGACGAAGGCATTGACCCCCGGCTCGAGACCGACCTCGAGGCTCGGATAGTTGCGCACGTCGACAAGCGAGACGTGCCGGACGAGCACCGGGGGGTCGGGGAGCGACGCCATGGGTGCGGGCTCAGCCAGCGAGGCGGACCGGCATCAGCAGGTAGCGATAGTCGCCGTCGTCATCGCTTCCCGCGCTGAGCACGGCCGGCCGCGTGGACTGCGTGAACGACATGCGCGTCTCCGCCGCATCCAAGGCGCTGAGCCCGTCGAGCAGGTACTGCGGATTGAAGGCGATGTCGATCTCATCGCCATCGAAGGTGCAGTCCAAGCTCTCCGTCGCCTGGGCCTCATCACCCGCACCTGCGCGCAAGGTCACCTCACCGCCGGCGAAGGCCAGCCGAACGGGTGTGTTGCGTTCGGCCACGAGGGCGACGCGCTTGACCGAATCCACCAGTTGCGCCGTGGAGACGGTCGCGACGGCCAGGCTCTCGGAAGGAAGCAGGGATCGGTACTTCGGGAACTCGCCGTCGAGTAGACGTGTCGTCGTGCGTCGGCCATCCCCCTCGAAGCCCATGAGGCCTTCGCCGCCTTCGGCAAGGGAGAGGTTGACGGTCTCCGCCCCGGCAAGGGACTTCGCGGTGTCCGCCAGTGTGCGTGCCGGCACGAGTGCCTGGACCTCGAGCTTGGGTGAGGCCGGGTTCCACGTGAACTCGCGCACGGCCAGCCGGTAGCGATCCGTTGCCGCGAGCGTGACCCGGGTGCCATCGATCTCGACCCGTATGCCGGTGAGGGTCGGCAGGGTGTCATCGCGACCGGCCGCGATGGCCACCTGCGCCACCGCGTGAGCGAACTCCGATCCGGCTATCGACCCTGAAGACTCCGGCATGGTCGGCAGGCTCGGGTAGTCCTCGACAGGGAAGGTGGGGAGCGCGAAGGCGCTCTTGCCGCACACCACGCTCACTCGCGTGCCGTCGAGGGCGATGTTCACCGGAGCTGCGGGAAGCGCCCGGCTGATGTCGGCCAGCAGTCGTCCGGGCACGAGCGCTCGTCCGTGATCGGTCACGTCGGCGGAGATCCCCACGCGCGAGGATGTCTCGTAGTCGAAGCTCGACACGATGAGGTCGGAACCGTCCGTCTCGAGGAGCAGCCCGGCGAGGATCGGCAGGGAAGGGCGACTCGGGAGCGTTCGCGCAGCCCACGCCACGGAATCGGCGAGTGCATCGCGCTCGACGCGGAACTTCACGGTGACCTCCGACCAGGGCACGGCTGTGCCCCAAGACGCGTCATCCTGCCATCGCCGCCCATGCGGGGCTAGGGGTACCGCCGCTCATGCGGGAGGGGCGTGGGAATTCACAGAGATGGGGTCAGGGACTGTGGTTCTGGATGGATAGATGTAGGTACTCGTCATCGTCATAGCGGCGGTGGATGGTGGGGATGCGGGGCATCGGGCCACGTCAGCGTCGGAATGGGTTTCCACAGGGGTTGTGGAGGAAGTGGGGACGACCCGGGCAGGGGCACGAGTGGCCTGCGCTTTTGTGGGGTGCTGGGCGTTTTGCGCCGGGTTTATCCACAGATTCCGTGGATGCGGTGGATGCCGTAGGCCGAGTTGTCCACAGGTATTCCCCATTCTGGGGATGCCGTGACCTTCCGGTGACCTTGGGAGGGGTGTGACTAGGCGCGTGACTGGGACTTGATACGAGCCGTGAGATCGGCAACCTGGTTGTACAGGCTGCGGCGCTCGCCGATGAGCTGGCGGATCTTGCGGTCGGCGTGCATGACGGTCGTGTGGTCGCGTCCACCGAAGGCCTGGCCGATCTTGGGCAGAGACAGGTCGGTGAGCTCACGGCACAGGTACATCGCGATCTGCCGGGCTGTGACCAGGACTCGGGAGCGGGAGGTGCCGCACAGGTCATCGACGGTGACGCCGAAGTAGGCGGCGGTCGTCGTCATGATCTCTGCGGCGGTGATCTCCGGGCCGGCATCGGTGGGGAAGAGGTCCTTCAGGACGAGTTCCGCGAGCCCGAGGTCGACCGCGGATCGGTTGAGGGAAGCAAACGCGGTGACTCGGATCAGCGCCCCTTCGAGCTCACGGATGTTGCTGGAGACCTTCGACGCGATGAACTCCAGGACCTCCGGCGGCGCCTGCAGCCGCTCCTGGGCGTTCTTCTTGCGCAGGATCGCGATTCGCGTCTCGAGGTCAGGCGGCTGCACGTCGGTCGTGAGGCCCCACTCGAAGCGCGATCGCATGCGGTCCTCGAAGTCCTGGAGCTGCTTGGGCGCGAGGTCTGAAGTGATGACGATCTGCTTATTCGCGTTGTGCAGCGTGTTGAACGTGTGGAAGAACTCCTCCTGGGTCTGCACCTTGCCGGACAGGAACTGGATGTCATCGACCAGGAGGATGTCGATGTCGCGGTAGCGGCGCTGGAACGCCGAGGACTTGTCGTCGCGAATCGAGTTGATGAACTCATTGGTGAACTCCTCCGAGCTGACGTAGCGCACACGCGTGCCCTTGTACAGGGTGCGCGCATAGTGCCCGATTGCGTGCAGCAGGTGGGTCTTGCCCAGCCCGGACCCGCCGTAGACGAAGAGCGGGTTGTAGGCCTTGGCGGGCTGCTCGGCCACGGCGATGGCCGCGGCGTGCGCGAACCGGTTGGACGAGCCGATGACGAAGGTGTCGAAGGTGTACTTCGCGTTCAGGCGCCCGTCCTCGCTGCGCGCGGCCACCCGATCCCCGCTGGGTCCGGGGGACCCGGATCCGGGGCGCTCCACCGCATCGAGCAGGTCGCCGTCCACGGGGTACGTCGCGTCGGCGACCTCGTCGATCTCGTCCTCGCTCGGTGGCGCTGCGATGCCGGGATCGACGGTGACGGCCAGCCGCACCTCGCGGCCGAG
>JALQSY010000097.1 GCA_023264215.1 Candidatus Nanopelagicales bacterium | reverse complement strand
TGCGAGATGACGCGGTTGAGCGGGGTGAACGGCGGCTCGTTGATGTCGACGTTGAGGCCGAGCTGCTGCAGGACGTAGACGGCGTCGTCGCGCTTCATATCGATCAGGTACGGCACCTCGACCGGCGGCGGCCCCTTGGATACGACGAGCGCCACGGTGCTGCCGACCGGCACGCGCTCGCCCTTGCCGGGCGAACTCGACACGACCAGGCCGGTGGCGAACTCGGTCGAGAATTCCTCCGTCGTCGTCACGACCAGACCGGCCGCCTCGAGCTGAGCGGTGGCCTCGCCCACCTCGACGCCGGCGAGGCCCGGCAGCTTCACGGGCTTGGGCCCCTTGGACACGATGAGGTTGACCAGGGCGCCGGACTTCAGCTCCGCGCCGACCTCGGGGTCGCTCGACACGACCGATCCCTCGGGGATCTGTGCGTCCCACTCCTCGGTGATGACGCCCACCGCCAGGCTCGCCTCGGCGATCGCGCTCTGGGCCGCGGCCAGCGGCTCGCCGCGCACATCGGGCACGGCGTAGCGCTCCGGGCCGCGCGAGAGCACGACGGAGACAACGGAGTCGGCCGCCACGCCCGCACCGGGCTCGGGGTCGCTGGAGATGATCAGGCCGGGCGCGATCGTCTCGCTGAACTCCTCGCCGCCGACCTGCAGTCGCAGGCCCGCCTGCTGGAGCGCCGCGGTGGCCGCCGCCTCGTCCATGCCGATGATCCCGGGCACCGTCGCCTGCTTGCCCGGTCCCGCCGCGAGGTACCAGCCGCCGAATGCCGCGGCGCCCACGGCGAGGATGAGCAAGGTGATGGCGACGAGCCAGCCGCGCCCACGTCGGCGCTTCGGGGGCTTGCGTCCACCCCCGCCCTCGCCGGGCGCGAGGGGACGGACGGTCACGGCGGGGGTCGCGGCCTCGCCCGCAACCACCGCGGCCACCATGTCCGCCGGCACGATGAGCGTGTCCTGCGTGTCCTTGCTCAGCGGCTGCGGTGGCGGCAGGGTGCGCCGCACACGGCGTACGTCGGCGAGGAACGCCCGGCAGTCGGGGTAGCGCAGGTCCGGGTCGCGCCTCGTCGCGGTGGCGACGAGCGCGTCGACGTCCGGGGGGATCGTGGGCCGCAGGGACGAAGGAACGGGTACGTCGGCATTGACGTGCTGGTAGGCCACCGTGATCGCGCTCTCGGCGGCGAACGGGACCTGGCCCGTCACCATCTCGAACAGGCAGATGCCCGCGCCGTAGACGTCGGAGCGCGCATCTGCGTCGCCGCGCTCCACGTGCTCGGGAGACAGGTACGCGACGGTGCCGATGATCATCCCCTGGGTGGCGGTCGTGGTGTTGCTCACCGCGCGCGCCAGCCCGAAGTCGGTCACCTTCACTCTGCCGTCGTCGGAGATGAGGATGTTCTCCGGCTTGATGTCGCGGTGCACGAAGCCGGCATCGTGAGCTGCGGCGAGGGCCTCGAGGACCGGGTCGAGGATCGTCAGCGCCTGCTCCGGGGTGAGGGCGCCGTAGTCGCGGAGCACGTCGCGCAGGGTGCGCCCCGAGACGTACTCCATCGCGAGGTAGGGCAGCCCGCCGGCCTCGCCCTGGTCGAAGACGGCGACGACGTGGGGATGGCTCAGCTGGGCGGCCGCGCGAGCCTCGCGGCGGAAGCGCGTGACGAAGCCGGGGTCCTCGGCGAGGGCGGGGCTCATCATCTTCAGCGCGACGGTGCGGTCCAGGCGGGTGTCGATGGCCTCGTAGACGGTGGCCATGCCCCCGCGTGCGATGCGCGAGACGATCTCGTAGCGGCCATCGACCAGGGTGCCCACGAGGGGGTCGCCGGGGGGACCCGGGGGGACGGCAGCACCATCCACGTCGGGCCGGACCGGGCCGGTCGGCGCTTCCATGATGTCCTTGAGTCTAGGTCGGGCGGGGGCCCCATCAGGGGATGCGCGGATCCGGCGTGGCAGCCCTGGGGCTGGCTGGGCAGGATGGACGCGTGAGCCGTCGCGATGAGATCGCCATGACCGGGGCCGAGATCGATGCCTTCCTCGGGTCCGCCCGCACCATGATCCTCACCACGATCGGTCCCGATGGAGTGCCGGATCCGGTGGCGATGTGGTTCGTGCTGCGCGAGGGCGACTCCGACGCCAGCGAGATCTGGATGCGCACCTACGCCAAGTCGCAGAAGGTCGCCAACGCGCGCCGGGATCCGCGCGTGGCCATCCTTGTCGAGTCGGGCGACAGGTACGCCGAGCTGAAGGGCGTGCAGATCTCGGGCCGGCTGGAGCTCAGCGACGACATAGACACCATCTGCGAGATCGCCGCGGCGCTGCTGGTGAAGTACGAAGGGCTCGACCCGCAGTACGTCGACGCGACCAAGGAGGCCTACCGTCCGACGGCCGTGAAGCAGGTGGCCATGCGGCTGGTGCCCGAGCGCGTGGTCTCCTGGGACCACGCCAAGCTCATGGCCGGTGCGTGATGGAGCTCGAGCGCCTCACCTACCTCGGGGTCCTGCTCTTCATCTTCCTCGGCTCGGCCTGGCTCGAGATCGCGCTGCGCACCCGGGTGCTGCGCCGGTGGAAGCGCCTGCTGCTCTCCCTGGCCATCCCGTTCACGCTGTTCGTGATCTGGGACATCTGGGCGATCGCGTCGGGCCACTGGAGCATCGACCCCGAGCGCACCGTGGGCCTCGAGCTCGGCGGGATCATCCCGGTCGAGGAGCTCATCTTCTTCGTCGTCGTGCCGCTCGCCTCCATCCTCAGCCTCGAGGCGGTGCGTTCGGTGAAGGGCTGGCCGCTGGGCGACGAGGCCAGCGCGGCGTCGAGCCCCGCCGGTCCGCGAGGCGATGCGCCATGACGTACACCCAGATCAGCATCGCGGTCGTGATCGCCGCCATCGTGACCGACCTGCTCGTCCTGCGCACCCGACTGGTGACGCGCAAGGGCTTTTGGGTGTCGTATGCGATCGTGCTGTTCTTCCAGCTCCTCACCAACGGCGTGCTGACCAGACTCGAGGTCTTCCGCTACTCCGATGACGTCATCGTCGGCTATCAGCCCGACGCAGCGCCCCCGTTCATCGGCAGCGGCCGGATCGCCTTCCAGCCCTTCGAGGACCTGTTCATGGGCTTCGCCCTGTGCCTGCTCACCTGCGCGTTCTGGATCTACTGGGGACGTCGGGGGGTGCAGCGCGAGCCGATGTCCGGGCCGCCGATCTGGCGCACCTGGGCCGCCCAGCGTCGCGAGCGCGCGTCGTCAGGCAGCACGTCGCCGGCGAGCACGGCGGGCACGGACCCAGGCGGGCCCGGCAACGGCGAGCCGTCGGCGTAGCGGCACGGTCGCGCGCGTGGTGAAGACCTCGTAGTCGATGCCCTCCACCTCGTCGACGATCCCGCAGTACAGGATGCGTGCGGCGTCGATGCACGGCTGCGAGTCCGGCGCGAGCATCGCGATGCCGGGTCGTGACTGCTCCTCGAGCCGGCGGACGCGCTGGACCTGCTCCTTCAATGCGGCCTTCACCGCCGGCGTCGCCTGTCGTCGCTCCAGGACATCGCGCGTGACGCCGTGCGCGGCGAGCTCGTCCATGGGCAGGTAGACGCGGCCGCGCTGGAGGTCCTCGCCGACGTCGCGGATGAAGTTCGCCAGTTGGAACGCGACCCCGAGATCCTTCGCTCGCTCGAAGGCCTCCGGGGATGTCGGCTCGAGAATCGGGACCATCTGCAGTCCGATGACGGCGGCACTGCCGTAGACGTACTCGTACAGGTCGTCGTACGTCGGGTACTCGGTGACGGTGAGATCCATGCGCATCGAATGCAGGAAGGCCTCGAAGTGCTCGACGGGGATGTCCCAGGTCAGCACCGTGTCGACAAGCGCGCGCCCGACCGGGTCGTGGGAGCGGCCGCGGCGGATGTCGGCGAGGATCTCATCGCCCCAGCGCCCGAGCCAGTCCGCCTTCTCCTGGTCGGTCAGCGTCGAGGAGAGATCGTCGACGATCTCGTCGGCGTAGCGGGCGAAGCCGTAGAGCGCATGCACGTACGGGCGCTTCTGCGGCGGCAGGAGCAGGGTGGCGAGGTAGTAGGTCTTGCCGTGCTCGGCGTTGAGGCGCTTGCAGCGCTCGTAGGACGCGCGCAGGGAGGGGTCGACGATGCCCGCGGCGTCCCACTCATTCACGGGTGGCGATCCTGCCACGGAAGACGCTGTGCGCCGCACGGACCCGCTCATCGGGGCCGACGGGCATGAGACCGTGCCCGAGCGGACCGCCCAGCACGAGCCGACGCTCGCGTGGGCTCACCAGCAGCACGAGGCCGACGACGATGAACGCCGCGACGATCGCCAGGCCGTCGCTGAACTCGAAGAGGTTGTCCGACGTCGCGCTGGACTCGGCCATGCCGTGCAGGGAGAAGCCCGCGATCGCCAGGATGACGACGCGCAACTGGGTCACCGTCAGGCCGGTGACCACGAAGAGCGGCAGGAACCACAGCAGGTACCACGGCTGGATGACCGGGCCGAGGAGTACGACGGTGAGGAAGGCGAGCGCTGCTCCGCGCACCGGACTGCGGCCCTCCGGGCGCAGGATGAGCCACGCGACGATCCCCAGGGCCGCGATGGTGCCCAGTCCGCGGGTGATGGTGACCACGAGCGCGTCGTCGATCGTGATGCCCGCCGCCGTGGTGAGCATGCCGAGCAGCATGCCGATCGCGGTCGCGGGCGACAGCCACGTGCGCACCTCTCCCGGCGTGCCCAGCGCCGCGATCCATCCCGGGCCCACGCCGGCCAGCACGCTCGCTGCCGCGAAGACCGCGATGGTGATCGCCAGGGTGAGCGCCCACGCCCGGATGCGCGTCCACCAGCCGGCGGTGCGCCCGGCCCAGATGAGGCCGAGGAAGGGCAGCGCCAGCAGCGCGATGGGCTTCACCGCGGCGGCGGCTGCGATGGCCGCGGCGCCGTACGCCGGATGTCGTTCGATCGCGAGCGCGAAGCCCATGACGATCAGGCCGATCATGAGCGCGTCGTTGTGGGCGCCGGAGACGACGTGCATGATGACGAGCGGATTGAGCACGGCGAGCCACATCGCCGGGGACGCGTCGATGCCGTGTGCGAACGCCAAGCGGGGCACGTAGATCACCAGCAGGGCCAGGCCCGCCAGCGCGGCCAGCCGGAAGACGAGGGCTCCGAGGGCAGGCTGGTCGGGTGCGAAGTTCGCGACGCCGCGCGCGAAGAGCAGCCAGAGCGGGCCGTACGGCGTGGGCGTCTCCGCCCACATCGGGTCCACGCCGTCCTCGAACCAGCCGTCGATGACCGCGACGCCGGTCTGGTACGGGTCCTGGCCGGATGCCACGACCCGGCCCTGGGCGAAGTACGAGTAGACGTCGCGGCTGAACAGCGGCGGGGCGAGCACCAGCGGCGCCACCCACGCGACGAGCACGGTCACCAGCCGCGATGGGCCGATGCCGCGCAGGCTGTGCGGATCGTCTGGATCCGCGAGCAGGTCGTGGCCGAGGATGAGCCAGGCCTGGAGCAGGAGCGCGACGCCGACGAAGACGAAGGCGCGCGAGAGCAACTGGCCCGCGGTCGTACCCCGCATAGGATCGAGGGCATCGGCATCGACGAAGCCGCCGGTGAGCGGGAGCCACCCCACGCCGAGTGCGCCGACCGCGAGGATGAGCGAGCCGACGAAGCCCGGAAGCGCGTAGCGGGCGAGCAGTCGCACGTCCCACGAGGTCACGTGCTCAGGGTAGGCCCGGGCCAGCCGAGGCGGGCTGAACGCCGCAGTCAGCGATCAGCGCAGGGCGGCCGGTGGTCTGGCCTGCGCTCAGATGTCACCGTTTCGGCAGCCGAACCGGTGACAAAGTCGCTCCCCAGCAACCACTTCGGTGACATCTGAGCCGCTGGACGGCAGCGAGCTCAGCGCAGGGCGCGGGAGCGGTAGAGCGGGTCCTTGCCCAGCACGCGCTCGGCCGCCAGACGCCCCGACACCAGCACCATGGGCACGCCGACTCCGGGCTGGGTGCCCGATCCGGTGAAGACGACGTTGTCGCCCCAGATGTTGCGCGGCCGGAAGGGACCGGTCTGGAGGAAGGAGTGCGCCGCGGCGAAGGGGGCGCCGCGCTCCATGCCGCGCTGCTCCCAGTCGAGTGGCGTCGTGGTGGCCTCGACCTCGATGGCATCACCGAAGCCGCGGTAGCCGCGCTCCTCGAGCACGCGCACGACCTCGTCGCGGTAGCGCGGACCCTCCGTGCGCCAGTCGATCGGCGCGTCGAGATTGGGCGTCGGGAAGAGCACGTAGTAGACCTGCTTGCCGTCCGGGGCGAGGCTCGGATCGGAGTGCGAGGGGTTGGTGACCAGCAGGCTCGGATCGCTCATGAGGCGCTGCTCGTCGATGAGCTCGCGGAAGACTCCCTTCCACGACTTGCCGAAGTGGATGTTGTGGTGCGCGATCTGCGAGTACGACGCCGACGAGCCGGCGAGGAGCAGGAAGCAGGAG
>JALQSY010000096.1 GCA_023264215.1 Candidatus Nanopelagicales bacterium | reverse complement strand
GTTTTCGCGCGCCATCGCTTCGCCGGCCCCGTCGTCGCCCGCCGACCGCCGTCCTCGCCGCGGCCCCCATTCACCGTGTCAGCCGTGCCGGCCAGCCCCGCACCTCGTGGTCTCTGACCGGTCTGCGCCTAGGGATCGGCCGAGGCGTGTGATGGGATGACCGGCATGCGCGAGGCGATCTTGCTGGTCGGGGGACAGGGCACGCGCCTGCGACCCCTCACCCTCGGCACGCCCAAGCCCATGTTGCCTGTCGCCGGAGTCCCGGTCACGGTCCACCAGATCGAGCGTGCACGCGACGCCGGCGTCGATCGCGTCGTGCTCGGCACGTCCTACCGCGCCGAGGTCTTCGCCGAGCAGCTCGGGGACGGCAGCGACCTCGGCGTCGAGATCGCCTACGCCGTCGAGGACGAGCCGCTCGGCACGGGCGGTGCCATCCGCCATGCCGCGGCGCACCTGCGCAGCGGGCCCGATGATCCGGTCATGGTGCTCAACGGCGACGTGCTCAGCGGCGTCGACTACGCCGCACTCGTCGACGCGCACCTGCTCGCTGATGCCGCCGTGACCTTGCACCTGGTGCGCGTGGCGGACCCGACGGCGTACGGGCTGGTGCCGACCGAGTCCGATGGCCGCGTGATCGCCTTCCGCGAGAAGCCGTCCCGCCCGGAGGAGATTGTCACCGACCAGATCAACGCCGGCTGCTACGTCTTCCGCAGGTCGGTCATCGATGCCATTCCGGCTGATCGGCCCGTGTCGGTCGAGCGCGAGACGTTCCCCGGCCTGCTCGCCGAGGGAGCCGTCCTTCAGGGAGTCATCGACGACTCGTACTGGCTGGACCTGGGCACGCCGTGGGACTTCGTGCGCGGTTCGGCCGATCTCGTGCGCGGGATCGCGCCGTGGCACGGCCACGCGCCCGCTGAGGTGCTGATCCTCGACGGCGCCGAGGTCGCCATCGACGCGACGGTCCGCGGTGGTACCACCGTGGGCCGGGGAGCGCGGATCGGAGCTGGTGCATGCATCGACGGCTCAGTGCTGCTCGATGGTGCGGTCATCGCTCCTGGCGCCACGATCGTGGACTCGGTGATCGGCGCCGGCGCCTACGTCGGCGACGACGCGGTCCTGCGCGAGGTGGTCATCGGCGATCGCGCCCGGCTCGGCCGGGACGTCGAGCTGCTCTCGGGCGCGCGGATCTGGCCGGACGTCGTGATCCCCGACGGCGCGGTCCGCTTCTCCACGGACGCCTAACCCCCAACGGTCAGCGGCGGAGGATGTAGTTCGACGGCTCGCGCTCGGCGCGCTCGGACGGGGGTGCTGCCGGGCGTCCCACAGCGATGGCCCCCAGTGGCTGCCAACTCTCGGGCACCTCGAGCACATCGTGTACGACGTCGGCGCAGAACATCGTCGAGGAGATCCAGGCCGCACCCCAGCCCTGGGCGGCCAGAGAGACGAGGAGGTTCTCCACGGCCGCACCGCCGGAGACGAGGAAGAGGTCGCGTTCGAATCCGGAGCGTCGAGCGTCCGGGTAGGCATGCGGTCCGGCGGACATGTCGAGGAACGGCAGGACCACCGCTGGTGCTCGCCACAGGATGTCCCCGCGCGTGATCCGGCGGGCGATCGCCTCCTCGTCGAAGCCGTCGGCCTCGAGATCGGCGCGCCATCGGTCGCGCATCGCCGCCAGGAGCCGCTCGCGCTGCTCGTCGAGGATGACGAATCGCCACGGTGTCCAGGGCGCCGGGGTCGACAGGCTCCAGCGTGAAGTGCCGCACTGTACGGCGCGCCTGCACCGCCTCCTGACGTCCGGCGGCGCGGGCCTCCGCGGAACCGAGGGGGAACAGGTCCTCCTCGAGCGGTCGCACGGCCGACACGGCGCCGGGACCGTCCTCCGCGTCGACGTAGGCGTCCATGCCGCGGACGATCGCGACGGGCACCCCGCTCGTCTTGCCCTTGACCAGGTCGGCCGCGGCGGCGATCTCGTCGGCAATGGCGATCACGGTGGCCTCCATGGGCCGCCCGGCAGCATCGGGGTGCCCGCGCAGGTCGTCGAGCACCCGCACGCCCGCTACACCGATCGCGCAGTCGGTGAGGCCATCGCGCCACGGGCGACCGAGTGTGTCGGTGACGACGACGGCGATACGCCGGCCGCTGTGCTCCTGCAAACGGGCCCGCAGACGGCGCGCGGAGTCATCCGGGTCGACGGGCAGCAGCAGGATGTGCCCCGGCGGCGCATTGCTCGCATCGATCCCGGCTGCGGCGAGGACGATGCCGTGATGCGTGCGCACGATGTTGGTCGTCCCGCGCGGAGTCTGCTTGGTCGCGACGACCACCGACGTCTGATCGATCAGCGCCTGTTCGCGCTGGTCCTCGGGCACGATCCGGCCCTCGGCCTTGCTCACGACCTTGCTCGTCACCACCACGACGTCGCCATCGCGCATTCCGGTCGTGCCATCCGGCCAGGTGACCTCGTCCAGGGGGTCCGCGAGGAGAGCGCCGAGATCGCTGCCAGGGACGACCTCGCCGATGCCCGCGACGCCGACGATCTGGAGCGTCATGCCGGGTGCCGCAGTCGCTCGCCCAGCGCCAGGGCGGCCGCGGCGATGCTCGATGTGGCCGCGGGATCGGACATCAGGAGCGGATGCGCTTCGCATGCGATGCCGAGCGAGGCGACCGCGGGCACGGCAGCGGCATCCGACGCGTCGACGAGCCAGCCGTCGAGGATCCCCGTCCCGGGCGCCCCGAGCGGGATGAGCGCGCGCCGCGGTCCGTAGTGCTTGGCGACCGCTCCCGCGTCGGTGTCGACCCCGATGGCCGACAGGCACGCGTCGGCCATGCCGCGGACCGGCCGGCCACCGACGATGGGGGAGACGCCGACGACCGGTGCCGTCGCGCGCTGGATCGCCTCGCGCACGCCCGGAACCTGCAGGATCGTGCCGATCGACACGACCGGGTTGGACGGGGGCAGCACGATGAGGTCGGCTTCCTCGATCGCCTCCACGACTCCCGGTCCGGGCTTGGCATCGTCGACGCCGACGAGGACGATCGCGTGCGCCGGGATGGCCGCGCGGTAGCGCACCCACCACTCCTGGAAGTGGATGGCACGGCGAGCGGGTCGCCCGCTGTCGTCGGTGCCGCCATCGGGATCGTCGACGACGACATGCGTCTCCGCCCGCTCGTCGGTCATAGGCAGCAGTCGCACGCCGGGCTGCCATCGCTCGCACAGTGCCGCGGTGACGGCGGACAGGGGATAGCCCGCGTTGAGCATCTGGGTGCGCACCAGATGCGTGCCGATGTCGCGGTCGCCCAGGCCGAACCACGATGGCTCCAGGCCGTAGGCCCCGAGTTCCTCCTTGACGGTGAAGGTCTCGTCCTCGCGCCCCCAGCCCCGCTCCTGCGAGATGCCCCCGCCCAGGGTGTACATCACGGTGTCCAGGTCCGGGCACACGCGCAGGCCGTGGATCCAGATGTCGTCCCCGGTGTTGCCGATGACGGTGATCTCCGCTCCATCGCCCGCCGCGGCGATCAGCCCACGCAGGAAGCGGGCTCCGCCGATGCCCCCGGCCAGGACGGCGATGCGGCGTGCGGGCGCGGACATGGACATAGAGTGTCACGGTGCCAGCAGCGCCATCAGGGGTCGTCCGGGCCCTGGCCCGTGCCCGACGGGGAGACAGCCTCGCACCGGAGGAGGCGACCTGGCTCCTCGCCGCTCGCGGGGACGCGCTGGAGGAGTTGATGGCGATCGCCGGATCGCTGCGCGATCGCGGCCTCGATGAGGCCGGACTGCCCGGCATCGTGACGTACTCGCCCAAGGTCTTCATCCCGCTCACCCGGCTGTGCCGAGACCGCTGCCACTACTGCACCTTCGCCACCGTCCCCCATCGAGTCCCGTCGCCCTACCTCTCCGCCGACGAGGTCCTGCAGATCGCCCGCGACGGCGCGCGGCTCGGCTGCGCGGAGGCGCTGTTCACCCTCGGCGATCGCCCCGAGGACCGGTGGCCTGCGGCGCGCCAATGGCTCGACGAGGCCGGGTACGCCGACACCCTGGCCTACGTCCGCGCCATGGCGATCGCGGTGCTCGAGGAGACGGGGCTGCTGCCGCACCTGAACCCCGGTGTCATGTCGTGGGAGGAATTGCGGCGCCTGCGACCGGTCGCGCCGAGCATGGGGATGATGCTGGAGACGACCGCCGATCGGCTGTGGTCGACGCCCGGTGCCCCGCACTTCGGGAGTCCGGACAAAGAACCCCGGGTGCGGCTCCAGGTCCTCGAGGACGCGGGTCGACAAGCCGTGCCGTTCACGACCGGACTGCTCATCGGCATCGGCGAGACGGCGGCCGAGCGCGCGGATGCCCTCTTCGCCCTGCGTGCCGTCCACCGTCGGCATCGGCATATCCAGGAGGTGATCGTCCAGAACTTCCGGGCGAAGGACGATACCGCGATGCGCGGCGAGCCGGATCTGGGTGCCGACGAGTACCTCGCCACCCTGGCCACGGCACGGGTGGTCCTCGGTCCGCACGTGCGGATCCAGGCACCGCCCAATCTCTCCGACGACCTCAGCGCACTCCTTCGTGCCGGCGTCGACGACTGGGGTGGGGTCAGCCCCCTGACGCCCGATCACGTCAATCCCGAGCGGCCGTGGCCGCACCTGGAGGCGCTGGCCGAGATCACCGCCGGTGCCGGCTTCGAGCTGCGCCCCAGGCTCACGGTCCATCCCCGCTACGTACGCGAAGGCCAGTGGATCGACCCGCGCGTGCGCCCGCACGTGGACGCGCTGGCCGATCCCGATGGCCTGCTCAGCCGACCCGCGCGACCGGTGGGCATCCCCTGGCAGGAGCCCGATGCCGACGCCGACGGGTACGCGCAGTTCGCGGCCCGTGCTGCCGGTGGTCGAGTCGACCTGCACCTGGATATCGACGTGACCGGCCGGCGCAGCGATCGCCGGGACGACTTCGCCGAGGTGTACGGGGACTGGGAGGAGGTCGCCGAGCGCGCGCGAAGCATGCCGACTGCTCCCGAGCGGGTCGACGCCGATGTGCGCCGTGCGCTCGACGTCGCGCACGCCGATCCGGCCCGACTCGCCGATCCCGAGCACGTCGAGGACGCGGTCGCCCTCATGTCCGCCGACGGACCGGCGCTGGACGTCCTGGCTCGCCTCGCCGACGACCTGCGTCGAGACACGGTGGGCGATGAGGTCACCTACGTCGTCAACCGCAACATCAACTTCACCAACGTCTGCTACACCGGCTGCCGCTTCTGCGCGTTCGCCCAGCGGGCCACGGACGTCGATGCCTTCACCCTGTCGCTCGAGGAGGTCTCGGCCCGGGTGCGCGAGGCCGTCGACGCGGGCGCGACCGAGATCTGCATGCAGGGGGGAATCCACCCGGACCTGCCGGGCACGGCGTACTTCGACCTCGCCCGCGCGGTGAAGGCCGCGGCTCCGCAGGTCCACCTCCACGCGTTCAGCCCGATGGAGGTCGTCAACGGCGCGTCGCGCACCGGAATGCCCATCCGCGAGTGGCTGATCGCCGCCCGCGATGCCGGCGTCGACTCGATGCCCGGCACGGCTGCGGAGATCCTCGACGACGAGGTGCGGTGGGTGCTCACCAAGGGCAAGCTCCCCGCCGACACGTGGATCGAGGTCGTCTCGACAGCGCACGACGTCGGGCTGCCCACGACGGCCACGATGATGTACGGCCACGTCGACGAGCCCCGGCACTGGGTCGGGCACCTGCGCACGCTCCGGCGGATTCAGGAGCGGACACGCGGCTTCACCGAGTTCGTGCCACTGCCCTTCGTGCATCACAACGCGCCGATCTACCTCGCTGGCGTCGCGCGCACGGGACCGACCGTGCGCGACAACCGCGCCGTGCATGCGATGGCGCGGATCATGCTGCACGGAGCGATCGACCACGTGCAGTGCTCCTGGGTGAAGCTCGGCGACGACGGCTGCCGACTCATGCTCGCCGGCGGCGTCGACGACCTGGGCGGGACCCTCATGGAGGAGACCATCAGCAGGATGGCCGGCTCCGAGCACGGCTCGGCCAAGACGGTCCGGGAGCTGCGCGACCTGATCCGCTCCGCCGGCCGCGTCCCCCGGGAGCGCACGACCGGATACGGCGTCCCATCTCCCCCCGTGCACGACCACGAGTCCGTCGCCTAGGCGTGGGGGATCGCCCAGGTCGCCCTCGGGGCGGTCGGGAGGCGATCTGAGGGCGCCATGAGGGCGCTCGGGCTTGACGGGGGGCCCTGGGACCTATGTAATGACACCCGTGTGATTCGACGGGTGCAGGATGATCCTGTGCCCGAGGGAGGGAGGTCGGCAGTGGGTGACCCCGTGCTGCTGCCGTTGACCACCGCAGACGAGGCCGATGCCATGGAATGGCAGGAGCGAGCCCTCTGCGCGCAGACCGACCCCGAGGCGTTCTTCCCCGAGAAGGGCGGATCGACTCGCGAGGCCAAGCGCATCTGCGCCGAGTGCACCGTACGGACCGAATGCCTCGAATACGCTCTCGC
>JALQSY010000095.1 GCA_023264215.1 Candidatus Nanopelagicales bacterium | reverse complement strand
GGGGAGGTCCTGCACGAGGACCTTGCGCTGCGCGAGCCTGACCACCGCGACCGCCATCGCGATGCTGGTGAGCAGCACGAGTCCCTCGGGGACCATCGTCACGACACCGGCGATGGTGCCCCGGATGGCGTCGTCGACCGACTGATTGGCCCGCAGCTGCGAGATGAGCAGGACGATGCCCACCGGCGGGATGAGGAATGACGCGAGGCGGATGAACTTCGCGATGTCATCGCGCAACTCGGACTTCGTCTGGGTGAACTTCTTGGCCTGCTCGGTCAGTCCGGCGGCGAACGAGTCGCGTCCCACACGCGTCGCGACGTACATCCCACTCCCGGCGACGACGAAGGACCCGGACATGGCGAGATCGCCGATGGACTTGTCGACCGGATCGGCCTCGCCCGTGAGCAGGCTCTCGTCGATCTCCAGGCCCTCGGCCGCGATGACATCGCCGTCCACGACGAGCTGGTCTCCGGGACGCAGGATCACGACGTCGTCGAGGACGACGTCGGCGGGGCGCACCTCGACATCCGCTCCATCGCGCCGCACCATCGGCCGCACCTCGCCGATCACCGAGAGCTTGGCCAGCGCGCGACTGGCGCGCCACTCCTGCACGATGCCGATGAGCGAATTGGCCACGATGACGAAGCCGAAGAGCGAGTCCTGGAACGGCGCGACGAACCACATCACGACCCACATCGAGCCGATCAGTGCGTTGAACCACGTGAGCGTGTTGGCGCGGATGATGCTGCCGAGGCTCCGGCTGTGCGGATCGGGCGCGTCATTGGTCTCCCCGCGCGCCACGCGCTCGGCGACCTCGGCGGTGCTGAGCCCGACGACCTCGGTGTCCTGGGTCACGACTCGAGTCCGTCGATCCGGCGCAGGATCACGCCCTCCCTCAGGGCCCATGGGCCGATCTCCAGCCGGTCCACGCCGAGCAGGTCCATGGCCGCCTCCGCGACGATGGCCCCGGCGAGCAACTGCGGGGCGCGCGACTCCGAGACACCCGGCAGTCGCGAGCGCTCGGCGGTCGTCATGGAGGCAAGCTTCGGCACCCACAGGTGGACGTCCTCCCGCGACAGGGTGCGTCGTACATGGAATCCCTCGCTCGACGGCGCTGCGCCGGCGATGCGGGCCAGTTGCCGGAACGTCTTCGACGTGGCGACGGCGATGCGCGGTTCACCCGCGCGCAGGATCTGGCCGACGACCTCCCCCAGCGCGGCGCGCACGGCTCGCCTGGCGACCTTGACCTGCTTGTCACCAGGCGGATCGCCCGAGAGGTGCTCGCGCGTCAGCCGCCCGGCACCCAGGGGCAGTGACAGGGCCACCTCGGGCTCCTCGTCGGCGCCGGTGGCGAGCTCCAGGGAGCCCCCGCCGATGTCCAGGACCAGGATGCGACCGGCAGACCAGCCGAACCAGCGGCGCACGGCCAAGAACGTGAGCCGAGCCTCCTCCGGGCCGCTCAGCACCTCGACGTCGAGCCCGGTCCGCTCGCGCATGAGCCGGATGACCTCCAGGCCGTTGGGGGCCTCGCGGATGGCCGAGGTCGCGAAGGCGAGGAACTCGGTCACCCCCAGGTCCTCCGCGACCTCCTGGGCATGCCGGGCGAACTCGACCAGGTCGGCGGCGGCCTCGTCGTCGATGCTCCCGTCGGCGCCCAGGTGCTCGGCAAGGCGCAGCGAGATCTTGGACTTCCACGCCGGCAGCGGCGCCGCTCCCTGATGCGCATCGACCACGAGCAGGTGAACGGTGTTGGAACCGATGTCCAGGACGCCAAGCCGCACGGTCGCACGCTACTCGCTGCGACGGTCCCGCGGGGTGGCTGACCCGCCGACGCGCGCTAGGGTCAGCGAGTGCCCGAGGTGCCCCTTGACTTCCCCCGTGCCTGGGTCGAGTTCGACGACCCGGGTCGGAAGAACCGCCGGTACCGCATCGACCTGACCTGGCTGACCTCGAGGTGGACGTGCATCTTCGGGCGCGGCTGCAAGGGGATCTACTCGTCGGCTCCGGACAGCGGCTGCTGCACCCAGGGCGCTCACTTCACCGACCGCGATGACGAGAAGCGAGTGCTCAAGTGGGCCAAGCGCCTCGACCCCGAGCACTGGCAGTTCTACGACGTCGCGCAGCGCAAGGGCGCGACCACCAAGGACCGTGACGGAGAGCGCAAGACCCGCGTGGTCGACGGTGGCTGCATCTTCCTCAACCGACCGGGGTTCGCCGGGGGCGAGGGTTGCGCACTCCACGGTCTCGCGGAGCGCGAAGGCGTGTCCTTCGTCAAGACCAAGCCCGATGTGTGCTGGCAGCTGCCGATCCGGCGCAGTTACGACGAGGTCGAGCGACCGGACGACACGTCGATCCAGGTCGTGAGCATCAGCGAATTCGACCGTCGGGGCTGGGGACCTGGCGGACACGACCTCGACTGGTATTGCAGCGGCAATACCGAGGCGCACATCGCCAGCGAGCCGGTCTACATCACCAATCGCGATGAGCTCGTGGAGTTGATGGGCAAGAAGGCGTACGCCGTCCTGGTCGAGTACTGCGAGGCGCACGAGCATGCACTGCGCAATGCCCGCGGCAAGGCTCGCGAGGCTCTCGCCCCGCACCCCGCCGACCCCGTCTGACCCACGTCGTAGCCTCTCGCCATGGCCAAGCCGTCGGTGAGCTACCAGTGCAACGCGTGCGGTGCCACGTCGCTGCGCTGGGTGGGCCGCTGCCCCAAGTGCCAGGAGTTCGGCACGGTCGTCGAGATCGCACCCACCCCGACCTCCAAGGCGACCAAGGCCGGTGCCAAGGCGGCATCGGTGAGACCGGCCCAACCCATTGCCGAGATCTCCGAGGAGCGCGTACGCCGTATCACTTCCGGCGCGGGCGAGTTCGATCGCGTCATCGGCGGCGGCCTGGTCGCTGGCCAGGTCGTGCTCCTCGCGGGTGAACCAGGAGTGGGCAAGTCCACCCTGCTACTCGCGGTCGCTCACGCCTTCGCGGACAAGCACCGGGGGACCGTGCTCTACGCGTCAGGCGAGGAGTCGGCGGACCAGATCGCACTACGTTCTCGACGCATCGGCGCCACATCGAAGCACCTGCTCGTGGCCGACGACAACGACCTCTTCACCATCCTCGGCCAGATCGAGCACCACCGCCCGAGCCTGGTCGTCATTGATTCGGTGCAGACGATCGCCAGCCCCGAGCTCGACGGCCGGGCAGGAGGCGTTGCGCAGGTGCTGGAGGTGACACAGGCCCTGACGCGCACCGCCAAGCAGCGGGGCATCCCGCTGCTCCTCATCGGCCAGTCGACCAAGGACTCCTCGGTGGCCGGTCCGCGCGCCCTGGAGCACCTCGTCGACACCGTCCTCACCTTCGATGGCGACCGCACGACCGCGCTGCGACTGCTCCGCGCGACCAAGAACAGGTACGGCCCCGCCGACGAGATCGTCGCGTTCGAGCAGACCGACCGGGGACTGGCCGAGGTGAAGGATCCGTCCGAGCTCTTCCGTGGCCACCGCGACTCCCCTGTCGCCGGCACCTGTGTGACGGTCACGATGGAGGGCCGCCGCCCCCTCCTCGCGGAGATCCAGGCACTCGTCGCGACGGGCACCGGTCCTGCGCCGCGTCGGACCGTGACGGGGATCGACACCACCCGCGTCATCACCTTGGCCGCTGTCACCGAGCGCGCCGGAGCCAAGGGACTGTCGCAGCGTGACATCTTCGTGGCGACCGTCGGCGGTGCGCAGATCGCGGACCCAGCCGCCGACCTCGCGGTGTGCCTGGCGATCTACTCGGGCATGCGCGAGACTCCGATCCCGGCCGACGTGCTCGCCATCGGTGAGGTCGCCCTGTCCGGCGACATTCGTCCGGTGCCCTTCCTCGCGCAGCGCGTGGCCGAAGCGCGCCGCCTGGGCTACCGCCGCATCCTGGTCCCGGCAGGCTCGCGCGACCGGGTCGAGGGGGTCATCGAACTCCGCCACCTCGAGGCCGGCATCGACGCCATCGCGCGCCACGCCGAGGCACCCGGAGCCCGCTGACCTGGCCTACTCCAGGCGCAGTGCCGTCGGGGCGCTCAGGATCGCCCCGTTGCGGCCGACCACGGTGTACTCCCCGGCCTGGGCCATGGGCTGATCCGGTGGGCACCCGGCCGCGCTGAGGTAGCCGTCCCAGACCAACTGGGTCTCGAAGGCATCGCCGCGGTCGAGGGTCACGACATCCTTGTCATCGTTGGGGTTGCAGTCGTCGCTGGACCAGATCGTGACCTCGCCCTGCGTGATCTGCAGTTCGTTGGCACCGGGACCGACGTCTCGCTTGCAGGGCCGCGTGCCGATGTTGGTCACCGACAGCGTCAGCGTGGGAGTCGAGCCCACCGGGTAGATCGCCTCCTCCGCGAAGGCCTCGACCAGCACGTCGGCCTCGTCGCACTGCCGGACCTCGGTGGGCTCGGGCTCGGGGGTCGGGCTGGCCGAGGTCGGGGTGGGCTCAGGGGAGGGCGAGGCGGTCGGCGTACCCGTCGGAGTGGGCTGTGGGCCAGCGTCCCCACCGGAGCTGCGGCCGAAGATCAGCCACCACAGCAGCACGAGGATCGCGACGAGGACGACGAGCACGATCACGCGCCGCCGCCAGTAGACGCCGGGCGGTTCGGGCCCGACCGGCGACATGAGCCCACTCACGGTGCAGCACCGTACTCCCTTGTCCGGTCAGGCATGGCAGCATCAGCGCATGGCCCCACGGTCCGCATCGGCTCGATCGAGCCGATCCCCCACTCGGGGGACCGGATCGTGGTCCGTATCCGTGGAGTCCCCCCACCTGGGTAGTCAGAAGATCACGATTTCACGTTGGTTCACCCACTTCGCCAGGTCGCTTCCCTGGCGGCAGAAGCCGGTCCCCGGACCCCATCCGCGGGGCTGGGGCGTCCTGGTCTCGGAGTTCATGCTCCAGCAGACCCCCGTCGAACGCGTCATCCCCGCCTGGTCATCCTGGCTCGAGAGGTGGCCATCGCCCTCGGACCTGGGCGCGGCCAGCCCCGCCGCGGCGATCACCGCCTGGGGTCGCCTGGGGTACCCGCGTCGGGCCCTGCGCCTGCACGCCGCCGCGCAGCAGATCGCGGCCGAGCACCACGACCTGGTCCCCGACGATGATGCGGCCCTGCGGGCGCTGCCGGGGGTGGGCGACTACACCGCCGGTGCGGTCCGGGCGTTCGCCTACGGCCAGCGTGCCCTCGCCCTGGACACCAACGTCCGGCGCGTGATCGCCCGCCACGACCTCGGCCGGGAGTTCCCGGCCGCGTCACTGACACGCGCGGAGTACGAGTACGCCGACGCGATCCAGCCTTCGGGGTCCGCGGGTGCGTCGTGGATGGCCGCCGTCATGGAACTCGGCGCACTCGTGTGCACCGCTCGCAATCCGGCCTGCCCGGCCTGCCCGGTGAAGGGGTCGTGCCGGTGGCTGGCGCTGGGCCGGCCCCCTGGGGAGCGGCCGCGGCGGCAGCCGACGTACTCCGGTTCGGACCGGCAGGCGCGCGGGGCGCTGCTCGCGGTCCTGCGGGACGCGGGCTCCCCCGTGACGCAGCGGCGGCTCGACCTGGCCTGGCCCGATCCCACCCAGCGGGCGCGGGCCCTGGACTCGCTCGTGGCCGATGGCCTGGTCGCCCCCGCGAGCCGCGGCCGCTGGCAACTGCCCGGATAGCCCTCGAGCCGCAGAGGCCATCCCGTCGAGGTCACGAGTTCGTCGTTTAAGGCGGGCAAATGGGACACACAGGGGCTGTAAACGACGACTTCGTGCCCTTGAGCATGGGGGGTGCGCAGGGGGGTGCGCAGGGGGGCGCTGGAAGTTGCCCGGACCGTCCGTCAGGGCGTGCCCGGCGGCTCCACCTCGAGCGGCACCCGGTCGGACTCGCGCACCGCCATCCGCGTGCCCATGTCCAGGTCGAGTTGCAGATCGACCCAGGTGCGATCACCGGCGATCCCGATGCCCGCGCATTGATCCGACCCGCGGGGACTCGCCCGCACCGCGGACACCTCGATGACCGTGGGCCGCTCGATGGCGCGCACGACGACCTCGTCACCGGTGCACAGCCCGGAGTCCGGGAGGGCGACCGCCACCTGGATGACCTTGGGGTCGGCGGTGGTGCGCCAGCTCACGGGCGTCAGGGGAGCCTCATCGGTGCCCAGCACGCGCAGCGGACCGATGCCCGCGACCAGACCGCCGAGCACGACTAGCGACAGCACGACCACGACGGAGCCGATCGTCCACATCCAAAAGACGGGAGAGCGGCGCCGTCGCGGAGCGTCGTACTCGCGCAAGCCGGGGATGAGCGGGCCACGAGCCACGTCTCACCCCTTCCTGAGCATCAGTCCGTGCCAGCTGTCTCGACCGGCGGAAGATCGGGTACGTCGGCCTTGGGGGTCGAGGTGAAGGTGAACTCCCGGCCGTCGTCGGCCTCGACCACATCGACCAGCACGGCCGAGCCGGGGACGATCTCGCCGAAGAGCATCTTCTCGCTCAGCGGGTCCTCGATCTCCCGCTGGATCGTCCGGCGCAGCGGACGCGCGCCCATCGAGGAGTCGTAGCCGCGCTCGGCGAGCAGCTCGCGCGCAGCCTGCGTGAGGTCCAGCGAGATGTCCCGGTCCTTCAGCCTCTCGTCGAGGTGGTTGATCATCAGGTCGACGATCTGGACGATCTCGGCCTTGCTCAGCTGGTGGAAGACGATCGTGTCGT
>JALQSY010000094.1 GCA_023264215.1 Candidatus Nanopelagicales bacterium | reverse complement strand
AGGTCGTCTACCACCTGCGCCCGGTCGAGCGCGGCGATGTCATCGTCTTCGACGGGACGGGATCATTCGTCACGGGCGACATCGTGGAGCCGGAGAGGTCACCGCTGGAATCCCTGGGGCGCATCGTCGGTGAGATCGTCGGCCTGGCCCCTCCGCGCGATACGGACTTCATCAAGCGCGTCATCGGGGTCGGGGGCGACCGGGTCGTCTGCTGCGATGCGGACGGTCTGATCACGGTCAATGGAGTGCCGCTGCAGGAGCGCGACTACCTCTATCGGAACAATCCGCCGAGCAAGCAGTCGTTCGACGTCCTCGTGCCCGATGGCACCCTGTGGGTCATGGGCGATCACCGCTCCGCGTCGGCGGATTCGCGTGCGCACATGGGGGACCCCGGTGGCGGATTCGTGCCGGTCGACAAGGTGATCGGCAGGGCCTTCGCCGTCGTCTGGCCGTTCGGCAATGCGCAGATCCTCGAGATCCCTGCGACCTTCGAGCAGCCGGCACTCGATGAGGCACCCTCGTCGTCATGAGCGCTGCGCGCCCGCATGACGACACTCAGCCCATCCCCGTCGTGCGCGGCCGGCACGCCGCCCCCAAGGCGACGCGCACCCCGGCCCGGTGGGCCCTGATCGCGGCTCGCGAAGCCGGCATCGTCGCGGCTGTGGTGGCCGCACTCATCATCGCCGCGCGGCTTGTCCTCGGGCAAGTGGCCTACGTCGCCGACGACGCCATGCTTCCGACCCTCGCGCCGGGTGAGCGGGTGCTCGTGTCGCCGTGGGGGGACCCCGCACCTGGCGATGTCGTCGCCATCGCAGGTCCCGCGGAGTGGGGGACCGGGGCCGACGATGCCATCGTGCGCGTGATCGCCGTCGGGGGCCAGCGCGTCACCTGCTGCGATGAGGACGGCCGCATCTCGGTGGACGGCACGGCAGTCGACGAGTCGTACGCCCGTGGTCCGACCGATCAGGTCGATTTCGACGTCGTCGTCCCCCCGGGCGAGGTCTTCGTCCTGGCGGATGACCGCGCGACGGCGCGCGACAGTCGCGTGCTCCTGGACAGTCGCGGAGGGACCCTGTCGGTCGACGACGTCCGCGGGCGCGTCGTCGCCGTGCTGTGGCCCCCGCGACCGCTGGGAAGCTGAGGCACGCGCGTGGCGGTCACCTTGCGCGTGGAGCGCTCGTTGCTCCGGGACGCCAGCCCGGGGGCTGTCCTCGCGGCCATCGACGAGGTGGGACGGGGAGCGCTCGCCGGACCGGTGGCTGTCGGGGTCGTGGTCGTCGATGCGGGGATCGCATCCGCACCGCGGGGAGTGCGCGACAGCAAGGAGTGCGACGCGACCACGCGCGAGTCGCTGGCGCCCCGCGTGCGCGCATGGGCTCGCCGCAGCGCTGTCGGGATGGCGTCGAACAGTGAGATCGACGCCCTGGGCATCATCGGGGCGTTGGCGCTGGCCGCTGCCCGTGCGGTCAATGCGACGGGCGTGCGGCCGGACATCGTGCTTCTGGACGGCAAGCACGACTGGATCTCCCGCATTGCCCCTCGGTCCCGAGTGGTCACGCGCATCAAGGCGGATGCCGCCTGTGCGGCGGTCGCCGCGGCGAGCATCCTCGCGAAGGTATCGCGCGATGCCCAGATGGTGCGCCTGTCGGCGCAGTTCCCGGAGTACGCCTGGGACAGCAACAAGGGGTACGCCGCGCCAGAGCACGTCGCCGCCCTGGAGAGGCTGGGTCCGACGCGGTGGCATCGCACGAGCTGGCAGCTGCCCGGCGTCACCGCCGCCCCCTGAGCCCGCCGCCATCCACAGCGCTGCTCGCCGCCTGCTGTCCACAGGATCGTCGCGTCAGCGGCGGGCCTGCACCGGTGTCGCACAACCTTCGCCCGAGGGCCGCCGGCCCGCGGAGGGAGTCCGATGGGAGCGCAGAACCTCGAGCGTGGTCGCTGGGGCGAGGAACTCGCCGTACGGCATCTGGAGCGCATGGGCATGACCGTGCTCGACCGCAATTGGCGGTGCCGCGCGGGAGAGATCGACATCGTCGCCGCCGATGAACGCACGCTGATCATCTGCGAGGTCAAGACTCGAACGACCGAGGACTTCGGCTCGCCTCTCGCGGCGGTGACTCCGCGCAAGCTCCGGCGGCTGCGGCGCCTCGCGGCCGCGTGGATGCGCGAGCACGGAGGCCATGCCCACGAGGTCCGCATCGACGTCATCGGCATCGTGCTCGCGGGCACCGGCAATCCCAGCCTCGAGCATCTGCGCGGGGTGGCCTGATGGTGGCCCGCTGCCGCACCAGCGTCATCGACGGCGTGCAGGCGCGCCCCATCACGGTGGAGGCGGTGGTGGGCGCCGGCCTGCCCGGCATCACCCTCGTCGGGCTGGTCGACACCGCTGTCCGCGAGTCCCGCGAGCGCATCCGCACGGCGTTCGACCATGCCGGGCTGGACTGGCCGCGCACGAAGATCACCGTGGCGCTCCTGCCGGCATCGGTCCCCAAGCGCGGCAGCGCCTTCGACGCCGCGATCGCCGTGTCCATCCTCGCGGCCGAGGGCCAGGTGCCCCCGGATGTCGCGGCTCGGACATGCGTCCTGGGCGAACTCGGACTCGATGGGCGGCTCCACGCGGTCAGCGGAGTGATCGCGGCCGCTCTCGCCCTGCGCGACTCGGGTGTCCGCCTGCTGGTCCCGGTCGAGTCCGTCGGCCAGGCGACCCTGGTGTCCGGCGTCGAGGTCGGCGGGATTCGCGATCTCGCCCACCTCGTCCACGTGCTGCGCGGCGACGCCGAGGCCGAGGCCGGAGCCCCGTCGTGCGGGACGACGTCGTCGCGCACCCCGGATCTCGCCGACGTCCGCGGCCAGGCCGAGGCGCGTCGCGCGCTCGAGATCGCCGCCGCCGGCGGCCACCACCTCGCCATGGTCGGTGTTCCCGGCGTGGGCAAGACCCTGCTGGCCGAGCGCCTGCCCGGCCTGCTGCCGGAGTTGGACGACGACGCGGCCCTGGAGGTCACGTCCATCTGGTCGATCGCGGGGCACGACCGCGGGGGCGTCGTACGCCACGCCCCGTTCCAGGCGCCGCACCACACGGCGTCAGCCTCGGCGGTGCTGGGGGGCGGGCAGGGCGGTCGCCTGCGCATCGGCTCGGTGACGCTCGCCCATCGCGGTGTGCTGTTCCTCGACGAGGCGCCGGAGTTCTCCCGCCTCGTCCTGGACGGCTTGCGCGAGCCACTGGAGAGCGGCGAGGTGCGCTTGGCGCGCGCCGACGCTCAGGCGACGCTGCCCGCGCGCTTCAGTCTCATCCTCGCTGCCAACCCGTGCCCGTGCGGTCATGGGATCGGCATGGACGCCCACTGCACGTGTTCGCCGCTGCAGCGCCGCCGATACGCGACCAAGCTCTCCGGCCCGATCCTGGACCGGATCGACTGCCGCGTCGTCCTCGAGCGACCCTCCCTCGCGGAGCTGGGGGACGAGCCCGAGTCGAGTGCCGATGTCGCGCTGCGGGTGGGTCATGCACGCGAGCGTGCCTGCGGGCGCTGGACCGACGAGGGCATGCCGTGGCGGCTCAACGCCGAGGTCCCCGGACCCTGGCTGCGCCGGCATTGCCCGGCGGATGACGCCGGCACGCGCATCCTGCGCGCAGCCCTGGGTCGCACGTCCTTGAGCCTTCGCGGCGCCGATCGCGTCCTGCGCGTCGCGTGGACGCTCGCGGATCTCGACGGCGCAGCGCGCCCGGGCGCAGACCACGTCTCGACGGCGATGGTCATGCGTGGGACGGAGGGGCCATGGGCAGCCTGATCGGCGACCGCGAGGCACGCATGCTCCTGTCGCAGTGGTGCGAGGCTGGTGACCGAGCGCTCGGACAGCGCCTGTCCCAGCGCGGCGCGGTGACCGTGGTGGAGGAAATCCTGGCCGGCAGCTCACCGCTGCCGTCGTCGACCGGCGCATCCGGTCGCGTCCTCGGTCGCATGTCGAGTGACGAGGCGATCGGCAGGTGGGTCGATCCGGCCACCAGTGCCGCTCAGCGACTCGGTGCTCGCTACCTCATCCCCGGCGATAGCGAATGGCCGACGCAGTTGGACGACCTGCGTGAGAGCGCTCCGGTCGGGCTGTGGGTCGCGGGCGCCGGCAACCTCCGACTGCTGGCCCTGCGCTCGATATCGGTCGTGGGTGCCCGATCCGCGACCTCCTACGGCGAGTCGGTCGCCCGCGAACTCGCCGCGCACCTGGCGGAGTCCGGCTGGCTGACCGTGTCCGGCGGCGCATTCGGGATCGACGCCGCGGCACACCGCGGGGCCATGCTCGCCGGTGGCTCGACGGCGTGCGTGCTCGCGGGCGGCGTGGACGTGCCCTATCCCCGGTCCCATGCCGATCTGATTGCGCGCATCCGAGAGTCGGGCGCACTGGTGAGCGAGTCCCCTCTCGGCGGCGCGGCGATGCGGCATCGGTTCCTCTCTCGCAATCGCATCATCGCCGCCCTGAGCCGCGGCACGGTCCTGGTCGAGGCCGCCGTACGCTCGGGCGGCCGCTCGACCGTCCGCGAGGCGCGCCAACTCAACCGAGTCGTCATGGCGTTCCCCGGCCCGGTGACATCGCCCATGTCCGCGGGTTGCCATGCCGTGATCCGCGACGAGGGCGTGCACCTGGTGACGTCACCGCGCGAGGTCGTGTCCTTGGTGGAGGGGTGCCTGGCGCCGGTGGATGCCGGTGCTCCGTCGGTGACCGACGGCCTCGGCTGGCGTGAGCGGCGCATCCTCGACGCGGTGCCCGTGCGATCCCCGGCACCGCTCGCGAGCATCGCCAGGCTCGCCGGCGTCGGCCTCACCGAAGCCATGGCCGCCCTCGGGATGCTCGACGCGCTCGGGCTGGTCCAACGAGCGGGCGAGGGCTGGAGGATCCGCCGAGAGTGAGTCGCTGCCTGGTTTCGCGCTCGACAGGCGTCAGCATGGAGGGATGTCAGGACAGGGCGACTGGGCGGATGCCATCAGTCGCTTCGCCGATCACCTGAGCCTGGAACTCGGGCGCAGTGCGCACACTGTCCGCGCCTACGTCGGTGACCTGCAATCCCTCTCCGACTTCGCCCGCGAACGCGGCGTGGAGTGCGTCGGCGACCTGGACCTGCTCACGCTGCGCGCCTGGCTCGCCGGGCAGGAGCGCCGGGGCCTGTCTCGCGGCACACTCGCACGTCGTTCGGCCAGTGCCAGGGTCTTCACCGAGTGGTGCGTCGATCGCGGCCTGCTGGCAACGGATGTCGGCGCGCGACTTGCCTCGCCCAGGCGATCGCACTCCCTGCCCGTCGTCTTGACCGTGGACCAGGCCGCCGCGGTCCTGGGGGCGGCGGGCGACCTCGCTGGCACCCCCGTGGGCCTGCGGGACCTTGCCATCCTCGAGACCCTCTACGCGACGGGCATCCGCGTGGGCGAGCTCGTCGGACTGGACGTCGACGACATCGACCGCACGCGGCGCACGCTGCGCGTCCTGGGCAAGGGCGGGCGCGAGCGGACCGTGCCGTTCGGGATCCCCGCTGAACGCGCCCTCGGTGCCTGGCTGGACGAGGGTCGGGGCCTGCTGGCGTGCTCGTCCTCCGGGCCGGCGGCCTTCCTCGGCGCGCGCGGCGGACGCATCGATCCGCGCACGGTGCGCGCGGTGGTCCACCGCACGGCCGGTGCCGTGGACGGCGCGACCGATATCGGCCCCCATGGATGGCGCCACACCTCGGCGACCCATGTGCTGGAGGGGGGAGCCGATCTGCGAGCGGTCCAGGAGATCCTCGGGCACTCGAGCCTGGCGACGACGCAGATCTACACGCATGTGTCGGTGGAGCGCCTGCGCAAGACCTACGAGCAGGCCCACCCCCGCGCCTAGTCGTCCCGCAGTGGCTTCAGCACGATCGGGCGACGAAGGAGCATGAGCGGGTCGGCGTACGTCCGGGCGTTCCTCAGTCCCCAGTGGATGCCGTCGGTGTGCCCGCGTCCGGGCCCGGCTGCCACCCCGAGCAGATCGCCGCGCTCGACGCGTTCGCCGACGTCCACGATGGCCACGACCCCCTCGTACGTCGTTCTCCATCCGGTGCGTCCGAGGATCCGATGGGGGTGCTCGATGCTGACCACGAGCTTGCCGGCGACCCGTCCGGCGAAGCGCACGACACCGGGTGCGGGGGCGCGGACCGGGGTGCCGGGAGGAGCAGCGAGGTCGACTCCTCGGTGACCGGGGGAGTACTGCCCGGAGGGCGCCGCGAAGGGGCGCTCGACAACGAGCGGAGAGACAGGTGAAGCCCAGGCGGGAGTTGCTAAGCGGGGCGGCTCGGCCGGTCCGACGGCAACCCCGGTTGCCAAGCGGGGCGGCTCGGCCGGTCCGACGGCAACCCCGGTTGCCAAGCGGGGCGGCTCGGCCGGTCCGACGGCAACCCACAGTGCCGCGAGGACGAGGGCTGCGAGGGCGGACTGCATGCCCCCACCGTGGGGGCGCCGCGACGCTCAGGCAAGGCCCCGGAGCGGACCTGGGGACAACGCCCCCCGCTGACCTGCGTAGACTCACCCCTCGGTCCGGGCTCGCCCGGATACATCGCGTGTCCCACCTCCGCGATGGGGGATGGCCGTCGGTCCCGGTTCGCCGGGCAGGCCGCACGGGGCACCAGGGGCCGGGGACGACCGTCGCCGGCCGACAACCGACAGCGGTAGGGCATGCCCTGCCGCACGAAGGAGTGCCCCATGGCCGTCGTCACGATGCGCCAGCTGCTCGAAAGCGGTGTCCAC
>JALQSY010000093.1 GCA_023264215.1 Candidatus Nanopelagicales bacterium | reverse complement strand
AGACGAGGTGACAGACACCCCGGTGCGCGGAGACGCGAGTGCCGGCCCGATGGCCAGGCTCGACATGAGCAGGCCCACGACGGTGGCACCCGAGACCAGACTCCACGTTGACCATTTCATCTCGCTCCCCGGCTCTCATTCGGGCTCTGGGAGATTAACACCGACTCCACGGCCGAGGGCGGCTCAGCTCCACCATTACGAGCGGAGTGTCAAGCATCAGCCGAATACACCGACAAGGATCAGCCGAAACCGTGTCAAGGATCAGCCGAAACCACACAAGTGAGAGTGCACCGCCAGGGACTCGAACCCCGAACCCGCTGATTAAGAGTCAGCTGCTCTGCCAGTTGAGCTAGCGGTGCGCGAGGCAGGACGCTACCACCCGACAAGGGTCAATCTCACCGGGGTCCCGGGCGCTGCCTGGGCGAGCGGATCGATGTCCTCGACCACTCCGATCACGGGGTAACCGCCGGTCACCGGATGGTCCGGTCCGAGGATGACGAGGCGGCCGTCGGGTGGGACCTGGATCCCGCCGCGGACCACTCCCTCGGACGATGATCGGTCCGCGCTCCGTACGTCGACCGTGGGACCGTCGAGGCGCACACCGATCCTGTCGCTGTCGGAGCCGACGGTGAACATCGCGTCGGCGAGGCCCGCGCGTGCCGTCGGAGTCAGGCAGTCGGCACGGGGACCCGGGTGCACGACGAGATCGACCACCGCTGGGACCGGAGGCGGTGGAACGAAGTCGATGACCGGATCGTGCTCGGGGTCTCCCGCAGCGATCATGTCGCCGCGGGCCAGGGGCCGCGGTCCCAGCCCCGCGAGGGTGTCGCGCGACCGGGATCCCAGGATGACAGGGGCTAGGACACCGCCGCGCACGGCGATCACGCTGCGAATGCCCGCGGTCGGCGGTCCCAGGACGAGGACCTGGCCGGGGCGCAACGGGACCGGCGCCCCCCGGTCCACGGGGGCCTGGTCGACGCTGAGTCGCCCCTGCGCGCCGGCGACGACCACGGAGCAGTGCCGAAGTGCGCGCAGTGTGAGGCCTGCGCCGAGGGTCTCCAGGGTGGCCGCGGACTCGGCGTTGCCTGCGATGCGGTTGGCGAGGCGATGAGCCGCGCGATCGAATGCGCCGGATCGGCCTACGGCGATGTCCCCGAAGCCTGTGCGCCCCAGATCCTCAATGAGGGTGAGCGGCCCCGGCTCGATGACCTCCAGCACCGGCTGTGGTCCGTCATGGATCGCCGGTGTCGTCTGCGGACTCGAGTCGGCGGGCAGGTCCATCACCGGCTCGAAGCGCACGCGCGCTCCCGGTCTCAGCAGCGCGGGTGCCTCACGGTGCGGGTCGAACATGCGCACGTTGGTGGTGCCCAGGAGGTGCCAGCCGCCGGGACTGGCCAGCGGGTACACGGCGGAGTAGCCGGCGGCAATCGCCACCGACCCCGCTGGCACGCGGGTGCGGGGCGTTGCTCGTCGCGGGATGTGCAGTCGGGGATCAGCCCCCGTGAGGTAGGCGAATCCGGGCGCGAAGCCGCAGAAGGCCACGGTGTACGTCGTCCCCGTGTGCAGCGAGATGACCTCGGCAACGCTGAGACCGGTGTGTCCCGCGACCTCGTGCAGGTCCGTCCCGTCGTACACGACGGGGATGGTGATCGTCTCGTCGCTGCCGGGGGCGACGGCATGGGGATCGACCTGCTCGAGGATCTCGCGGGCGACGGCGCGGTCGGTGATGACGAGCACGGTCGCCTCGGCGGGGATGATCTCCACGATCCCGGTGATCGTGCCCGTCCGGGCCGCCTCACGCAGCCCCGCGGCGTAGCCGAGGGGATCATCGTGCTCGACCAGGTGCGCCAGCGGCCCGCAGGGCAGGACACGCATCATCGGGCTCCGGGACCCGGGGGAGCGAAAGGCGCGAGTTGGGCTCCGCTGCCTTCGATATGGGCGCGTACCCGTGCCGCGAGCACGTCGGCGCCGGGCGTGTCCGAGTGCACGCAGATGCTCTGCGCGGCTATCGCGATCGGACTTCCGTCGATAGCGACGATGATCCCGTCGGCCAGGAGTCGATCAATGCGCGCTGTCACCGCATCAGTCGAGGTAAGCAGCGCATCGGGGTGGTCCCGGGGCACCAGGCTGCCGTCGGGCGTGTAGCCGCGGTCGACGAACGCTTCGACATGCGCGATCACACCGCGTTCCTGCGCACCTTCACGGAGGGCGCCGTAGGGCAGCGTCAGCACCGGTAGTCCGTCGGTCGTGGAGAGGATGATCTCAGCGATTTCCCTGTCTGACACCGCAGCGTGATACAGCGCACCGTGAGGCTTCACGTAGGTCACCTCGCTGCCGGCGGCCTGCGCATGGCGGACCAGCGATTGGTACTGCGATCGGATCTGCTCGGCGAGTTGCCGGGGCGGCACATCCAGGCGACGCCTGCCGAAGCCGTCTCTGTCGACGTAGGACACCTGGGCTCCGATCGCGATACCGCGAGAAGCCGCCATCTCGCAGATTCGAGCCATCGTCGCGTCATCGCCCGCGTGACCGCCGCAGGCGACATTGGCGCTGGTGACGACGTCCAGCAGCGCGTCATCCATGGCCGCATCCCCTTCGCCGAGATCGGCGTTGAGGTCCCAGGTCGCGGTCACGCGGCCACGTTAGCGAGGCCAGTAGGGTGCCGCGGTGACGACGGCGAGACAGCGCCAGGGGCTTGGCATCGCCCTGCTCGGCGTCGTCGGTTTCTCGTTCTCGCTGCCGTGGACGGTCTGGGCGCTGGAGAGCTTCAGCCCGGTCCTCACGGCGACCGGACGCGCGGTGATCGCCGGTGTCCTGGCGGTCGTCGTGATCGGCGTCCGGCGGGTGCCCTGGCCCCGCCGCGACCAGGTGAGGCCGATCCTCTACACGATGGCCGGGGCCGTCTTCGGCTGGCCGATTCTCATCGCGCTGGCACTCGAGCGGACGACGGCCGCCCACGCGGCGGTGATCGCGGCCGTGATGCCCCTGGTGACGGCGGTGATCGCCGTCCTGCGGACCCATGAGCGCGTGGCCCGGCAGTTCTGGATCGCTGCTGCATGCGGCACGGGCGCACTCATCGTCTTCGCCCTGCTGCGTGGCGGCGCCGAGGGGGGAAATCTCGTCGCGGACCTGCTCATCGCCGGAGCGGTCATCGCGTCGTCCTGGTGCTACGTCGAGGGCGCGACCTTGACCAAGCAGATGCCCGGATGGCAGGTCATCTCATGGGTGGTGATCTTCGCGCTGCCCATCACGGTTCCTGTGTCGGCGCTCATCGTGCTCACCGGCGGCGTCACGACCCCGATCACGACGCAGGCTTGGGTCGGCATGGTCCTCCTCGGCGTCGTCTCGGTCTACTTCGCGTTCTTCGCGTGGTACCGAGGATTGGCGCAGGCCGGGGTCGCCCGGGGCGCGCAGACCCAACAGCTCCAGGCGCCGCTCACTCTCGTGTGGTCAGCCCTGCTGCTCGGAGAGGTCATCACGATCGGCACGGTCATCGCGACCATCGTGGTCGTCACGTGCGTGGCGTGGGCCGTCCGCGTGCGCACGCCGAGCCCGGCAGCCCCGGAGGAGTAGGGGCTACGGCGATGTGCGACTACTGCACGCCGCAGGCGGCGACGTACATATCCGGTGGAAGGTCGGAATCCTCCGCGGACGTGGCACAGATCTCCTCGATCGTGGTGGGGATCCAGAACTGCCCCTCCGCGCGGAGGAAGACCACGGTGGGGAAGGTCGATCCCGACGCCTCGAATTCGGCATTGGCCATGGCCCAGCCGCCCTCGCACCGGAAGTCGTCGAGGGCGACGAAGGTCGAGCCCGGGTAGTTGGCTTCGAAGTCCGCCTCGACCGCGGCCCGGATCGTGGGCTCGTCGCACACCGCCTGGCCGCCGACGGAAGTCGGCTCGGCAGTGGGATCTGCGGCGCCGTTGCTGCTGCAGCCGGTGAGCGCCAGGGCCGCAGCCCCGGCCGCCAGCGCGAGCGCAGCGGTCCTCCTCATGGAGCGAGCCTAGGTCGGCTGGGCTAGCGTCCCCCCATGCGCGAGGCGGCCCCAGGCAATTCCCAGGATCATGCTGACCGGCCGTCCATCGTGGCCCTGGGCGGCAGCACTCGCGAGCAGTCCACCTCCGAGGCAGCGCTGCGGATCGCAGCCGAGGGCGCCGAGGTCGAGGGCTGCGAGGTCACGATCCTCGGTGGTAGCGACCTGATGCTGCCGATCTACGATCCTGATGCGCGCACGCGCGTCGATGAAGCGCATCGCCTTCTCGACCTCGTGCGCCACGCGGACGGACTCATCGTGGTGAGCCCCGGCTACCACGGCGGACTGAGCGGGCTCGTCAAGAATGCGCTCGACTACCTCGAGGACCTTCGCGACGATGAGGGCCGGGGCGCCTATCTGCACGGGCGGGCCGTGGGGTGCATCGCGGTCGCCCACGGGTGGCAGGCCGCCGTGGGCACGCTGCACCAGCTGCGTCAGGTGGTGCACGCACTGCGCGGCTGGCCCACGCCCTTCGGTGCCGTGGTGAACTCGTCCGAGGTGCGCCTCGATCGTCCCGAGGTCGCGCCGACCGCCGTGGAGCACCTCCACCTCGTCGGCCAGCAGGTGGCCGAGTTCGCCTACATGCGGCGGGCGTTCGTTCGCGCGGGAGAGGGTGGTCGGTCGTGAAGCGTCGCGTGCCGCGGTGGCACGAACTCCAGCCGCTCATCGGGGACGTGCGGCCCCGCTTCGATCGCACCCAGGTGCTCCTCGACCGCTGCGCGAGCGTCGTCGACGTCCGTGCCCTGGCTCGTCGGCGGGTGCCACGCGCGGTGTTCGACTACACCGATGGCGCTGCCGGAGCAGATGAAGCGAGCCTGCGCCGTGCGCGCCATGCATTCGCCCGTGTGGAGTTCCAGCCGCGTGTCCTGCAGGATGTCAGGCGGGTCGACACCGCGACGACGATCCTGGGGGAGGAGTCCGCGCTGCCGGTGATGATGTCGCCGACCGGCTTCACGCGGATGATGCACGCGGCGGGCGAGCCTGCCGTGGCCCGTGTGGCCGAGCGCATGGGGGTCCCGTACGGCCTGTCGACGCTGGGAACGACGTCCATCGAGGACCTGGCTGCTGCCGTCCCTGGCGTGCGGCGATGGTTCCAGCTCTATCTGATGACTGATCGCGACTACGGCGTGGAACTCGTCGAGCGCGCCAAGGGCGCGGGATACGACACGATCGTCCTGACAGTGGACACCCCCGTGGCAGGCCGTCGTCACCGCGACGTGCGCAACGGGTTGACCATCCCGCCGCGACTGTCGCCGCGCACGCTGGCCGACATGGCCGCGCACCCGCGCTGGTGGCTCAATCTCCTCACGACCGAACCCCTCTCCTTCGCCACGCTCACGAGCACGGAGGGCACGGTCGCCGATCTCATCGGCAGGGTCTTCGACCCCGGCATCACGCTGTCGGACCTGGACTGGCTGCGAGCCGCGTGGCCTGGACGATTGGTCGTCAAGGGCATCCAGACGGTCGATGATGCGGTGCTCGTCGCCGAGCACGGAGCCGACGGGGTCATCTTGTCGACGCACGGCGGGCGTCAACTCGAGCGGGCACCGGTGCCCTTCGAGATCCTGCCTCGCGTGCGCGAGGCCCTCGATCCCCGCGTCGAGGTCTTCATCGACGGCGGTGTCACGTCGGGGGCCGACGTGGTGGCGGCCCTGTGCCAGGGCGCGACGGCGGTCGGAGTCGGACGGGCGTACCTGTACGGCCTCATGGCCGGCGGCGAGGCCGGGGTCCAGCGCGTCATGGACCTGCTGGCGCAGGAGATCGCTTCGACGATGGCTCTCCTAGGCCGCACGAGCGTGGCCGCCCTCGGTCCGGACTGCGTGCGCCTGCGGGGGTGATCGACGACGACGAGGCCTCCGCCCGGCTGTCGCGTGAGGCCGTGGGCAGGCTCAACGTCCCGGTTGTTGACACTTAGCCGGAGCCGCAAGTGTCAACAACCGGGACGTTTCGCCTGCGGGACTGAGCGGATCGGATGCGCGGGGGCCGTGACGGCGCTAACGTCCGCTGATGGTCGAGATCGTCGAGTTCCGTCCTGACCGGGCTCAGTACGCCTACACCTTCGGCGGGGTCGCTCCCGTGGCCCGCGTCACCCCCGGCACGGTCATGAAGCTGTGGTCCGAGGATGCCTTCAACTTCGCCCTGCAGTCGGTCGACGACCTGTCCAGCGCCAAGGTCGACCTGCGCTACGTCAATCCGCAGACCGGCCCCTTCTACGTCGAGGGCGCTGAGCCGGGCGACACGCTGGTGATCCACATCGTCGATCTCACGCCGGCACGCGACTGGGGAGTCTCTGCGGCGATTCCCTTCTTCGGCGGCCTGACCTCGACCGGAGCGACAGCGATGCTCCAGGAGGCCCTGCCGGACACGACCTGGATCTACCACCTCGATCGCGCCCGCAACACCGTGACCTTCGACGCGCGCTTCGGCGACCTGTCGGTGGATCTGCCGGTCCAGTCGATGCTCGGCACCATCGGCGTCGCACCGGCAGCCCATGAAGTGCGCACCTCGCTGGTGCCCGAGCGCTTCGGCGGCAACATGGACTCGCCCGAGGTCAGGGCCGGGACCACCGTCTACCTCGGCGTCAACGTCGAGGGCGCGCTCTTCTCGCTCGGCGACGGCCACTACCGTCAGGGCGAGGGGGAGTCCTGCGGGACTGCCGTCGAGGGAGCCATGGACTCGACGATCATCGTCGAGCTCATCAAGGGTGGCGCATCGGCCTGGCCCCGCTTCGAGGACGACGCGCACTGGATGACCGTGGGATCTACCCGCCCCCTGGAGGATTCCTGGCGCATCGGCAATGTCGAGATGGTGCGATGGCTCGAAGAGCTGTACTCGCTACACACCATGGACGCCTACCAGTTGCTGTCGCAAATCTCGCTCGCGCCGATCGCCAATGTGGTGGAC
>JALQSY010000092.1 GCA_023264215.1 Candidatus Nanopelagicales bacterium | reverse complement strand
GGCGCACCGCGTCAATCGCGACGCGCGTGCGGTCCTGCGCCTGCTGGAGCGGCAGGACGAAGTCGTCGTCGGTGTCGAGGGCGATTGCGGTCATGGCGCCATCCTACCACGGCATCCGGGTAGGGGCACCGGCGGCGGATCGCCCGATGCGATGACGCTGTTCGAAACCGCCCGCGTCGACAGGTACAGCGTCAGGTACCGCGCCGCGACGTGCTCGTCCGGCGTGGGGCGGCCGATGGCGGCGAGCAGGACGCCGAGCGCCGAGATGGCCGCGTGGTCCTCGGGATCAAGGATGATGCGGGCGGAAACGGACGGCGCGGTCACGAGTCCACCTTGACGCGGTCGGAGGCGATGGCGGACGCGCTCGTGGGGGCGATGTAGGCCGTCGCGAAAGTCACCGTCCCCCCGCCCGTCGGCGTTGAGCCGGTCGTCAGCGTGGTTTCGATGGCCTGCAACTCCGCGAGCACGAGGTCTGCCCGCGCGATGAGTTCCAGCGCGGTCGCCGTCCCAAGGTGCAACGCCTCCCCGCTCGGCATCGTGAGCACCACCTGCCCGTCGCTGCGGTAGTCCGACGACGTCAGCCCCCCGCGAGGCTGGTAGCCGGGCACGAAGTAGGCGTCTCGGAGCGCGTGCCGCCGCTGCGACACCGGCCGCACCGTCGACGCCGTCTCGCCGTCGTCCACCTCGTCGTGCGAGCGCGACCGGACCACCAGATAGCCGCGGTCGCCAACGTCCAGGCCGAACGTCAGCCCGCGCGCGCCCGACCGCTCCCAGCGAACCGGGACCGCCGTCAGCGCCACCGGGTCCGCGAACGTCACCACGCCGCCGGACTCAAACCGGGGCGCCACCACCTGCCGGACGTCCACCGTCTGCTGCGCCGCGTCGTACCGCTCGACCTCCGCGACTAGCACCGTCTCCACGTCCGCCGCCGCGCCCCGACGCGTCGCCTGGAGCGCGTCCGTCAGCCGCGGCTCGCTGACGCGCGGGGCCGCCTGCTCCGCGTCCGTCGACGTGGGCGCGGCGTCCTCGAGCGTGCATGTTGCGCGCGTCTCAAAGTTCTCGGACCTGCTTCCGCCGACGTGCTGGACCTCGCGCACGATGTACCGGCCGCGGTACTCGCGCGTCTGCGCCGTCAGGACGTCGCCGGGACGCAGGCCGGGGATGAGCTGCATCAGGAACACCACCGCCCCGTCCTGCGCGATGGGGTGCCCGATGAGCCCGGTGTCGGCGCTGACCGCGATGTCGCGCACCTCGCGCTGGCCGTCGGCGGGCCACAGCGACAGGCGCCCGTCCTGCACCGACCACGAGCATCCAAGGTCCGCGGCGAGGTCGTCAAGGTGCTGCGCCACCGTCGCGACGCGGGCGTACCCGCCCCGGTAGGTGACCTCGCGCCCGGTGCGGATGACGCCCACCGGGATGCCGGCCAGCCGCGCCACCTCGCGCGCCACGTCCTCGCCAGTCGACGGCTGCGACCGCTCCACCGACACCACCAGCCGGCGCACGTCGATGCCGTCGCCAACCTGCACCTCGATGCGGCGCAGCCCGTCGTCCTGTGGCTCGTCACGCAGCGACCCCGGCACGACGGCACCCTGGCACACCGGGACGGGCTCGGCGTCGCCGTAGGACGCCGAGACGCGCACGATGGCGCCGGGCGTTCGGATGACGGACAGCGACTGCGCGCTCTGCCCCACCACCGTCACGCGTGCGTCGTCTGCGCCCGTCGTGCCGGACTGCCGGGCGGCGAACGTGACGTCAAGCCCCTCGATGCCGCGAAACGGCTCGCCGGGGCCGGCGGCTATCTCGATGAGGACGCGGCGCCGGAAGTTCACCCCGCCTCCTCGTACACCAGACGCAGCCTTGACGTGCCGAGGTCGTCGCGGACGTAGGGGTCACGGCCGACGACGGTCAGCGTGCCGGCGGGAGCGTCCGGGTGAGCGGAGACGAACAGCGGCGCACCCGGCGACAGGTAGACGCCGCGCACCGCGAAATCCGTCCCTGGCCGAGTGACGGACGCCTGCCAGCGCGTGACAAGGGCGTCCCACCAGACCTCCAACTGAAACGACACGCCGTCCAGCGTGTAGGTGCGGGTGATGCGGTCGGCGGTGCCGGCGGTGATGTCGAGGGCGAGCGTAGCCATCAGCCACCCGCCAGCGCCGCCAGCAGCGACTGCGTCCCGCCGGGGCCGGTGTCCGAGGCTTCGGCGGCGGCGTCTGCGACGCCCGGTGCGACGGATGAGGTCAGCGCCGAGCCCGACAGGGTCGTCGCGAAGCGCGGCCCTACGGCGGTGATGGTGCCCGTCATGCCGTCCTGATTGACGTGCTGGAGGCTGACGTCCTCGATCAAGAAGTCGGCGCGCACGGGGTGGCCGCGCACCGCGATAGACACCTGCACCCGCCGCATATCGGCTAGCGCGTCCTCGATGGCGTCCAACTTCGCCCGGCCCTCGCCCAGCACGTCCCCGATGAGCGACTGCGCGCCGTTCCAGACGCACTCCAGCACGACGCGCTCCGGCTCCGCGATGGCGTCGTCTGCGTTGTACCCACCGTCCTCGCGCGGCTGGAGAGGCACGCGGGCGCGGTAGGTCGAGCGCCGCGCCGTGACGGCGTCGAGCGGCACGTCGAAGAACGTGTCGAGCCGGCGGATCAACCCGGACATAGGGCGCACCTCACCACGCGGAGAATAGCACGCCGGGCCGTCACCGCGCCCCCTGCTGGTCGAGGTAGGCCGCGCGCAGGTCCGCCGCCGCGCCCGGCGTCAGCGCCCCGGAGCGCTCCATTCGGTCGACGTCGTTCAGGCGCAGGAGCACCGACACCGTACCCTCGGGGGGCGTGGACTGGCCCAAACGGCCGCCCACGGACGCGTCCGCGAACGCCTGCGGCAACTGGAACATGGCGCCGATCCGGCGCATGGCGCTGCCCTCCATGCCCAGCGGGCCAACGAAGTCGCCGAGTCCGGTCACGTCTGCCAGCGACGGGCCTTCCTTCATCAACTTGTTTAGCCGCTCCAGCGTGGTTGTGATGGCGTCGAGGGTTCTCGCCGTGGCGTTGAGGCCGCGTGTGACAGCCTCGCCGGCCAACGCTCCAAAGAACGTCTTTGCCTCGGGGATGAAAACACCGAAGCTCGCGGCGAGACTCTTCAGCGAAGAGTCGATCTGGCCGGCCGCCTCGTCCACCTCGCCGCCAAACCGCGACCACGACCCGCGTGCGTTGTCCAGCGCGGCGGCGACAGCCGTGTTCTGCGCCGCAAAGTCGTTCAGGACCGTCTTGTTCTCGGGCGACTGAAGCGAGAGGTATAGGTCCTCCAGCGACAGCACGATGCCGGCGATTGCCGCCGCCACCAAGCCCCACGGCCCGGCCAGCAACTTGGCCGCCGTCGTCAACTTGCCGAGCGCGCCGGTGATGAACGGGATGTTCAGCGCGAGCAGGCCGCGAATGGCACCGCGGGCACCGAACACCGCCAGCATCGCGACGGCCAACTGCCCCAGCGGCGTCGTCATCAACTCGAACGCGCGCCCGAGCGCCTTCGCGGCCCGCTCCAGTTGGCCGCGCAGAAGCGGCGCCCACGCCCGGCCGAACAACACGAGGTTGTCGATGACGACCTTCAGCGACGGCACCAGCGCAAGCCCGAACGACCGGACGAGCCCGCGGGTCATGGCGGACAGGCGCGTGATCTGGTCGTTCAGCGCCTCCGCTTCCTTCCCGGCGCCCGGCCCGAACGTCAGCCCCAGCGCCTCGGCCTCGGCGGTGAGTTCGCGCACGCCCTCCGCGCCGCCCTCCAGCAGCGTCAAGAACGCCATGCCCGACTCGCCAAACAGCCGCTGGGCGATGAGCCCCCGGCGCCCCTCGGGGATGCGGCGCATCCCGTCCGCGATGGCGGCGATCTGCTCCGACACCGGCGCATCCGCCAGCGCCGCCGCGTTGATCCCCAGCGCCGCGATGGCGTCCTTGGCCTCACCCGCCCCCTGCGCCGCCAGGGGGAGGTTCCGCGCGAGGGTGCGCAGCCCCGTCGACAACTTCTCGCCCGAAACCCCCGACAACTCGGCGGCGTGCTGAAGCCCGATCAACTCGGCCGCCGTCATGTTCAGTTGCCGCGCCTCCTTCTCCAGCGCGTCAGCACTTCGCGCCGACGACAGCGCGACGCCGATGGCCGCGGCAGCCGCGCCGATGCCGGCCGCTGAAATGGACTCCAGCCCGCGCACGACGGAACGCGCCCCCTTCGCCGCCCGCTGAAACGAGGCGTCGTCGGTGTCGATGCCGAGCGCGACGGCAAGGCGTTCGAGAATCACGGCGCCCCCTTCTTCTTCGGCGCCTTGGCCCGAATGGCCGCGGTGCCGATGATTTCAGCCGCCACGATCTCGTCCAGCGTCATGTGCCGCAACTGCGCGTAAGCCAGCACCGGGTCCTCGGATACCAGCGCCGCCCGCCACAGCAGCCAGCGCGGCCCGGTCACCCCGTGCTGTCCGAGGGCGTCGAGCTCGCGGTGGGTGAGCCACCGAGAGCCGCCAGAACCGCCAGCATCGCCGGTGCCCGCTCCTTCGCCAGCGACGTCAGCGAGACGCCGCCACGCGCGAAAAAACCGGACACCTCCGCGACCTTGTATGCGGCCTCAAACGCCTCGACCGGGTTGTCGGTGTACGCCTCCTGCCGCTGGACGTCTGACGCCATCGGCTTGCCGTCCCGAACGGCGAACCGGAGCAGGTCCACGCGCAGCGTCCGGTCCCGGCGCAGCGCGTCAAGCACCGGCGCCCCGCCCGCGGACGACGACTTGACCGCCTCCCCGACGGCCGCCACGATGCGCTCCAGCAAGTCGCACGCCGTGTCGCCGTCGATGGTGCCGACCGTGTAGTCGTGCGACTTCCCCGCCGCATCCTTCAGTGCAAACCGCTTCACCGGGCCTCCTAGACCAGCGGCGCAGCGCCGCCGGCAGCGAAGGTCCAGATATTGGCCGACAGGGCAAGACGCCACACGACGTCGCTGTCCTCACGGCCGGTGCCCATGTCTGGAGTCGTCAGGAACCACGCCAGCCCGATGGCGGTGTCGCCGTTGTTCGGGTTGACATAGGAGAACGCGAAACGGCCTCGCTTCAGCGTCAACTTCCAGATTTCGTACTTCGCAGCCAACGTGCGGTGCTGGTTAGACTGGCGGTTCGCCGTGATTTCGACCACCCGGTAGGTGTTGCGGATGACGGTGTTTGTCACCTGCCCGTCGATGCCGACGGCGTTCACCGACTCGTCGGGGATCTCCGAGAAGCGAACGAAGTCGTCGCGCCCCGTCGCCTGGATCAGCGCGCCGTCGAGCAGGAGGACCACGGCGAATGGGTCATGGGTACGCATCAGACCTCCACCTCAAAGGACACGTTGACGGTCAGGCCGCCGGGAGACAGCGGGATAGGCACGATGGCGGTCGCGTTGATCGTGATCGTCCCCGCGGTGGCGTTGCTGGACGTCGTGATCCGGTAGCCGCCCGCGATGGTCCGCGACTCGCCCAGGATGTGCCGGGTCTGCGCGCCGAGCGCGAACACCGGCTCGATCCACGAGCGGGCCGCCGACTCGCCGGTAATGTCCGCCGTGACGAAGTCGCCCGCGACGACGTTCGCCGCGATGCCCTGCGCGATGGCCTCACGCCCGCGGACGTACAGCCACGCGCGAGTGAGCGTCACCGCGAGGTCCGAGCCGTCGAACGCCTCACCCGCGCCGAACTGGTAGGTGCTCGCGTTCGCGGAGTCGCGGAAGATGAAGTTGCCGTTGTTCACCAACAAGAACGCCTGCTGTGCGGTCGTGATGTCATAGGGCGTCTCGCCCACGACGCGGAGCCGCCACGCGTGCCGCTGAATGTCCGGGTCGAACGAGGCCGCGCGCCCGATGGCCGCCGCGTCCCAGTACTCCGTCGCGCTGTCGAGGTAGATGACGCCCGACTGCGTGTAGGTGATGGCACCGGTCCACGCCGACGGGACGCCACTGGTGAGCCAGTCGGCGTCAGTGGACGCACACAGCGCCATGACGTCAACGCGCCCGTTCGCCCAGGCCGCCATCGCGAGCTGGTCGGCGGCGGTGCGGTTGGTGTAGCAGACGTACCCGAACGCCTGCTCCGCGAAGCCGGCGTCAAGCGCGGTCGCGACCGTCTCGGAGCCCGGCGACACGTTGCGGTCGATGACCAGCACCCGGCTCGCGCCGTTCTGCAGCGCGATGCGGGCCGCCTGCGCGACCGCGGCGCTGATTTCCGACAGCCCCTCGTCCGCGGTGATCGTCGCAGCGTCCGTGTAGAGCTTCGTTCGCGCGCCGGTGCCGTCGATGTTCAGGTCGTCGCCCAGCACGGCCGGGACGAGAAACTGGTTGGACGTCGGCAGGATGACCGGCGCCGTGATGTTGAATGCGCCGAGGTAGACTGAGAGTGCGTCAGCGGTGGCCATCAGGTCGACTCCGTGAACGAGGCGTCAGGCGCGACGGTGTTTCCGCCGTCGTCCCTGAACTGGACGGTCGTGGCGATTGTATCCGCTGGCGAAACATTGGTCCACCCCGGAGCGTCACCGACGTAGGCCCACAGGTCGCAGCCCCACCGCTGCTCCAGCCCCGCGCCGACTAGCGCCGTCTCGTCGATGAGGGACGTCACCCGGTACGGCACGACGCCAGCGGCCCGCAGCGTGGCGGCCCGGCCCGTGCGGCGGGCCATGTTCACCCGAGCGGCCCGCAGCAAGACGTCAGCCCCGGACTGGTAGCCCACCAGCCGGATGCGGACCTCACGCGACTGCACCGGGGCGACCTGCTCCTGTCCCGTCGAGACGCGGCGAGACTCGACCGGCATCGAGTACCCGTCGTCGAGCGCGATCCACACCGCGACGTGCGGGCCGGCGGGGCGCACCACGTCCGGCTGCGCGGGCGACGTCTGGTCCACGACGTCGTCGCCGGGGATGGCCAGCACGTTCATGGCACCGTCCGACGACAACCCATTGAGCCACGTCAGCACCGCGTCCTCGATCTGCGTCGGCGTCACTTCGTCTCCGCCCG
>JALQSY010000091.1 GCA_023264215.1 Candidatus Nanopelagicales bacterium | reverse complement strand
CCCAAGCCGTTCACCGACCACCCCGGCTCGGGCATGCACACGCACGTCTCGCTCTTCGAGGGCGACGAGAACGCGTTCTACGAGGCCGGCGCCGAGTACCAGCTGTCCAAGGTCGGCCGGGCGTTCATCGCCGGCGTCCTGCACCACACGCCCGAGATCACGGCCGTCACGAACCAGTGGGTCAACTCCTTCAAGCGGCTTGCGGGCGGCGGCGAGGCCCCCAACTACGTGTGCTGGGGTCACAACAACCGCTCGGCGCTGGTGCGCGTGCCGATGTACAAGCCGCACAAGGGCGGCTCGGCGCGCGTCGAGCACCGCGGCATCGACGCCGGCACCAACCCGTACCTGGCGTTCGCGCTCGTGCTGGCGGCCGGGCTCGAGGGCATCGAGAAGCAGTACGAGCTGCCGCACGAGGCCGAGGACGACGTCTGGTCGCTCACCAACCAGGAGCGTCGTGCCCTGGGCATCCAGCCTCTGCCGCAGTCGCTCGCCGAGTCGATCACCGCGATGGAGCGCTCGGAGCTGGTCGCCGAGACGCTGGGCGAGCACGTCTTCGACTTCTTCCTGCGCAACAAGCAGGCGGAGTGGGAGGAGTACCGCCGCCAGGTCAACGCCTGGGAGATCGACAGATACCTGCCGACCCTGTAGGACTTCGGCATGAGCGATCAGCGCCCGGCGAGCACGCTGGGTCATCTCGCCCGGCGCGGATTCACCGATCCCGCCGGCGCCAGCGCGGCCCTCGATGCGCTGCGCGTCCCCGAACCCGATGCGGTCCTCGACGCGCTCGCCGTTGCTGCTGATCCCGACCAAGCGCTCGCGGCACTCGGCAGCCTCCAGGGCGCGGGTGTCGACGTCGCGGCGGTGGCGTCGGATCCCGACTGGCTCGGTGCCGTGGTGGCCGTAACCGGGATGTCGACGGCCCTGGTCGATCATCTGGTGCGTCATCCGGGCTCGATCGACCGCCTGCGCGGGGTCGACGTGGGCGCCCCCGGGCGCCAGGCCAGGCGCGATCGCCTCCTCGCCGCGGTGGGAGCCGATCCGCACGATCCGCGACCGCGGGCCAGCGGACCCGCCCCTGCCGATGCCCTGCGCGTCGCCTATCGCGACGAACTGCTGACCACGGTCGTGCGCGACCTCGTGCATGGCGCGCGCATCGACGACATCGCCGAGGAGCTCGCCGACCTCGCCGACGCGGCACTCGAGGCGGGCCTGGCCATCGCCCGAGCCGAGCTGCCGGCCGACGCGCCGGAGTGCCGCATCGCGATCATCGCGATGGGCAAGTGCGGTGGACGCGAGCTCAACTACGTCAGCGACGTCGATGTCATCTTCGTCGCCGAGCCGGTGGAGGGGGTCGACGAGGACGCGGCACTGAAGACCGCTCAGCGACTCGCGGCCGGCGTCCTGCGTGCCTGTGGCGAGCCCACGGCCGAGGGCGCGCTCTGGCAGGTCGACGCCGCGCTGCGCCCGGAGGGCAAGCAGGGCGCGCTGGTCCGGACGCTCGCATCGCACGTCGGCTACTACGAGCGCTGGGCCCAGACGTGGGAGTTCCAGGCCCTGCTCAAGGCACGGCCCGCGGCCGGCGACAGCGAGCTCGGCCTCGCGTACGTCGACGCGGTGTCGCCCTTCGTGTGGTCGGCAGCCGCGAGCCCGGACTTCGTGGCCGATGTGCAGCGCATGCGCCAGCGCGTCGAGGATCACATCCCGGCGCGCGAGGCCGACCGTCAGCTCAAGCTCGGGCGCGGTGGCCTGCGCGACGTGGAGTTCTCCGTGCAGCTCCTCCAGCTCGTCCACGGTCGCAGCGACGTCATGCTGCGCAGCCCCTCCACGCTCATTGCCCTGGAGGCCCTGTCCATCTGGGGATACGTCGGTCGCGAGGACGGCGCGACGCTCGGCGCGGCGTACCGCTTCCTGCGCTCCCTCGAGCACAGGATCCAGCTCCACGAGCTCCGTCGCTCCCATGTCGTGCCGGACGACGACGAGTCGCTGCGCCGGATCGGGCGGTCGTTGGGCTTCCGCTCCGATCCCGTCGCGGAGCTCACCGCCGAGTGGCGGCGTCACGCGCGCGAGGTGCGGCGCATCCACGAGAAGTTGTTCTACCGGCCGCTGCTGCAGGCGGTGGCGCGCCTTGATCCCGGGGATGCCCGGCTCACCCCCGAGGCGGCCGAGGAGCGACTGGCGGCCCTGGGCTACGCCGATCCGGCCGGGGCCCTGCGCCATCTGGAGGCACTGACCTCGGGTGTCTCGCGCCGCGCGGCGATCCAGCGCACGCTGCTGCCGGTGCTGCTGGGCTGGTTCGCCGACGGCCCCGACCCCGACGCGGCGCTGCTGGGCTTTCGCCGGATGAGCGACGACCTCGGATCGACGCCGTGGTACCTGAGGCTGCTGCGCGATGAGTCCCTCGCCGCGGAGCGCATGGCCACGATCTTGTCGTCGAGTCGCTACGCGACCGACCTGCTGCTGAGCTCGCCGGATGCGGTGGCGCTGCTCGCGGATGATCGCGAGTTGCTGCCTCGCAGCCGGGCGGCTCTGCTGACCGAGGCCCTGGCGGCGGTGGCGCGCCACGATGAGCCGGATGCGGCGGTCGGCTCCCTGCGCGCACTGCGCCGACGCGAGCTCTTCCGCATCGCTGCCTGCGACATCCTCGGCCTGATCGACGAGCTCGGCGTCATGCAGGCGCTCACGGACGTCACCGAGGCGGCCCTGGTGGGCACCCTCGCGGTGGCCGAGCGGTCGATCGCGGTCGAACGCGGTGCGCTGCCCACGCGGATGGCCCTGGTCGCCATGGGTCGCTTCGGCGGCGCGGAGCTCGGCTACTCCTCGGACGCGGATCTGATGTTCGTGCACGATCCACTGCCGGGATTCGACGAGAAGGATGCCTCGGATGCGGCGTTTGCAATCGCCAATGACATCCGCCGCCTGCTGATGGCCCCGTCGGCAGACCCGCCCCTGGTCATCGACGCGGATCTGCGCCCCGAGGGGCGTCAGGGGCCGCTGGTCCGATCGCTGGAGTCGTACCGCGCGTACTACGAGCGCTGGTCCTCTCCGTGGGAGGCGCAGGCGCTCATCCGCGCGCGCCCCTTCGCGGGGGATGAGCGCCTGCGCGCGGACTTTGCCGACATGATCGATCCGCTGCGCTGGCCGGCGCAGGGGATCAGCGACGCGGACACGCGGGAGATGCGACGGCTCAAGGCGCGGATGGAGTCCGAGCGTCTCCCGCGCGGTGCGGATCCGAGCATGCACCTCAAGCAGGGGCGCGGAGGACTGGCCGATGTCGAGTGGGTGGCCCAACTGCTGCAGTTGCGCCATGCCGCGCAGGTGCCCAGCCTGCGCACGACCTCGACACGGGAAGCGCTGAGTGCGGCCGTGCAGGCGGGCCTGCTGGATCCCGATGATGCCGAGATGCTCCAGACGTCCTGGCTGCTCGCGACCAGGGTGCGGGGCGCCATCACGCTGACCTCGGGTCTGCCGTCGGACTCGGTCCCCACGTCGGGGCCCGGCCTGGTGGCGATCGCGCACCTGCTCGGCTACCGCCCGCCTGCCGACCTGCTCGAGGCCTACCGGCGAACGACGCGGCGCGCACGAGGGGTCGTCGAGCGGGTGTTCTACGAGTAGTGCCTAGGGTGTGCGTGTGACACCGGAGGAGTTTCGCGCGGCCGCGCACGAGCTCGTCGACTGGATCGCGGACTACCGCGCGGGCATCCCCGAGCGCCCCGTCCGCAGCGAGGTCGAGCCCGGGTGGGTGCACGAGCAGCTCGCCGGCGACCCTCCGCAGCAGGCCGAGCCGCTGGCGCACCTGATGCGGGACCTCGACGACATCGTCGTCCCCGGCATCACCCAGACCCAGAGTCCGGGCTACTACGCGTGGTTCCCCGCCAACGCGACGCTGGAGTCGGTGCTCGGCGATATCGCCGCCAGCGGCCTCGGAGCCCTCGGGATCACCTGGCAGTCCGCGCCCGCGCTGACGGAGATGGAGGAGGTCGTCACCGAGTGGCTGCGCGACCTGTGCGGCCTATCACCCGGATGGCACGGCAGCATCCACGACACGGCCTCGACCGCCTGCCTCGTCGCCATGCTGGTGGCGCGCGAACGCGCCACGGACATGTCCGAGGATCGCGGCGGGCTCCAGGGCGAGCCCGCGCCGCTCGTGGTCTACGCGTCCGCCCAGGCGCACTCGTCCGTGCCCAAGGCGGTGCTCCTCGCCGGCTTCGGCCGTGACAACCTGCGGCTCATCCCGGTCGACCCCGTGACGCTCGCCATGGATCCCGATGCCCTGCGCGCGGCGATGGCGGCCGATGTCGCGGCGGGCCGGCACCCCGCCGCGGTCATCGCGTCGATGGGCACCACCGGGACGACCGCGTTCGACCCGCTCGAGCAGATCATCGAGATCGCGGGGGAGCACGGCGCGTGGGTGCACATGGACGCGGCGATGGCGGGCTCCGCCCTGCTCCTGCCGGAGTGCCGGCCGCTCTTCGCCGGGCTGGAGGGTGCTGACTCCTTCGGGTGGAATCCGCACAAGTGGATGGGCACGATCCTGGACTGCTCGCTGCTCTACGTGCGTGACGTGGAGTTGCTCGTGCGCGTCTTCTCGACCAATCCGTCGTACCTGCGCTCGTCCAGCGATGGCGAGGTGACGCAGTTCAAGGACTGGGGGATCCCACTCGGTCGGCGCTTCCGTGCCATCAAACTGTGGTTCCACCTGCGTCTCGCGGGAGTCGATGCCATCCGCCGCCGGCTGCGCCGTGACCTCGCGAACGCGCAGTGGCTCGCGGAGCAGGTCGCGGCGACTTCTGACTGGGAGGTGTGCGCTCCCGTGATGCTGCAGACGGTGTGCCTGCGCCACGTGCCCGCCGGCATGGACTCCGCCGCACTCGATCGGCATCAGCAGGCATGGGCCGAGCGCGTCAATGCGACCGGCCGCGCCTTCCTCACCCCGGCGCTCGTCGAGGGTCGATGGCTGGTGCGCGTGTCCATCGGAGCCGAGCCCACCGAGCGGGCTGACGTGGAGGCGCTGTGGACCCTGTGCCAGGAGTCGACCCGGCCTGCGCCGTAGCGGCACCGACCCGCCCCTAGGGTGTGCCCATGTCAACCCTGTGGGAGGTCGTCGGCTGGACCTGCACTGTCCTGCTCGTCGGCGCATATGCGCTCGTGGCCACGCGCAGACTCGATGCGCGCAGCCCGATGTACCACGTGCTGAATCTCGTGGGCGCCATTGGTCTCGCGGCCTACTCGCTCTACAAGGTCGCGTGGCCTCAGTTCGCCCTGAACACCTTCTGGGGTGGGGTTGCGGTGATCGGCATCGTGATCGCCGTCGTCGCCGCGCGTCGCCTCAGGCTCGATCGCCCCGTAGCCGCACCCGGATTCGACGAGCAAGGCGTCCGGGAAGGCTGAACGCCGACTCGCGCGCGTTGCGACGCTTGATCAGTTCGGCCTCGTACTCCATGGCGTTGGCGGTTGCGAAGGCGCCCGCGGAGGCGATCTGATCGGTGGCCACGCGACCGTTCGATGCCGACGAATTCAGGATGCGCAGATCGTCGGTGTCGCCGTACAGGGTCACACCGGTGCTGGCCATGTCCTCGATATCGGTGTCCGCCCAGGTGCGCACGCGTCCGAGGAAGGCACGCGGCAGCAGGAGCGGCCCACCGCGATCGGGGCGCTCGAGGAATCCGGTCGACAGCAGTCGCTGCTGGAGCTCGTTGGCGGTCTTGCGGTTCCATCCGCGTCGCTTGGCCTCGACGTTGAGCGCGTGGAGGAACGCCGCCTCGGCGCGCGTGGAGCCGACGTTGGCGATGAACGCCGGGAGCTTGGGCGCGGTCTCGGGCAGCGCGTCGATAGCCAGCGCAGCCCGGAAGCGATCCCACAGCAGGTGTGATGGCGCGCCCTTGGGCGGGAGCGTCACGACCGTCACGTGCTCGGCGCCGACCAGCGCCTGCCATCGGCGCACCAGGGCGCCGTAGGCATAGGAGCGCCAGAACGTCTGGTGTCGTTCGCTGTCCCACACGGCCTGCATCTGGGCAGGCGGGAGGTCGCCGCGCTCGCGCGCGCGCCGCTCGAGGTAGCGGCGGTAGCTCTGTGTGTGGGTGTTGCGCACATGCTGCTGCCACGACGAGGGCAGGATGCGCGCGAGATCGCGCATCGTGATCACGACATCGATCGAGTCGGCGCTGAGGCTATCGAGCATGCGCTGGGCGGCTGCCGGCCGCAGGCCACCGATCATCTCCGCCGAGATGATCGCCGTCCCGTCCCAGGCGTCAATGACGCGGCTGAGGGCACGCCAGCTGGAGCCGTCCTTGCCGGCCCACCTGTTGGATTCCTTGCTCTCCTCGTTGTGGGTGAGGTCCGCGACCGCGCCGACATGGTTGTAGTCGTCCTTGTCGCGGAAGTCGATCGGGATAGAGCACGCCTGCCTCGGCGAGGGAGGGAGAGAGTTGCTGGAGGACTCTCTGCAGGTACGTCGTACCCGTCTTGCGAGGTCCGATGTGGACGATCAGCCGGTCAGCCACCCGGCAACCCTATCCAGCCTTCGCGGGACTTCATCCACCCGACACAGACTTCGCCGGTGGCCGCGAGGCGACCACCGGCGAAGCTCCTGCGCGCGAGGCGATGCGACGCGAGGACCGTGCGATCGGGCGGAGGCTGGCCCGATCCGCTGACCTACAGATCAGATGTCGTAGTACAGCTCGAACTCGTGCGGGTGCGGACGCAGGCGGATCGGATCCACCTCGTTCGCGCGCTTGTAGTCCACCCAGGTCTCGATGAGATCCGCGGGGAAGACGCCCCCGGCCTGCAGGTACTCGTTGTCGGCCTCGAGTGCATCGAGCACCTCGGGCAGCGAGCCCGGCACCTGGGCGATGTCGGCGAGCTCGTCCGGGGGCAGCTCGTAGAGATCCTTGTCGACCGGCGCCGGCGGCTCGATCTTGTTCTTGATGCCGTCCAGGCCGGCCAGCAGCAGCGCCGAGAAGGCCAGGTAGGGGTTGCTCGACGGATCCGGCACGCGGAACTCGAT
>JALQSY010000090.1 GCA_023264215.1 Candidatus Nanopelagicales bacterium | reverse complement strand
AGCGCGTTGCGGATCGACTCGTCGTTGAGGACCGAGCCGTCGGGGTCCCACGTGTACCAGCGCAGGGAGAAGCCCTGCCAGGTGCTGCGCGAGCGCCCCTCGTTGAAGGAGAACAGCACCGTGATGGCCACGGGGACGAGGGCCCACAGCAGGTAGACGATGGTGATCGCGGCAAGTCCGTACGCGCGGGCGTCGGATGTCCCGCGCAGACGGCGGCGCCGGCCGCCCTTGGACTCCTCGAGGATCGCCTCGGCCGGAGCAGCGGAAACCGTCATGACCGCACCTCCGCCCGGGCGTTGCTTCGCGTGTACAAGATCATCGGGACGAGCAGCACCAGCAGCACGAGGATGAGCAGGGCGCCCGCCTGTCCCGACTGGCCCGGTGTGGCAATCGACAGGTTGATGAGGTTGCCGATCATCGCGGTGTTGGGCGACTTGGACAGCATGTCCGAGGTGAAGTAGTCGCCCATCATCGGCAGGGAGATGAGCAGCGTGCCCGCGACGATGCCGGGCAGGCTCATTGGCAGGATCACGCGTCGGAAGAGGTCGAAGCCGCTCGCCCCGAGATCACGCGCCGCCTCGAGCAGGCTCGGGCTGATGCGATCGAGCGCGGCGAAGAGCGGGAGCAGCATGTAGGGCACGTAGCCGTAGATCAGTCCCATGACGACGGTGTAGGGATTGCCACTCAACCAGTTGATGTCGAGCGGCACGGTGCCGCCGAGCGTGATGATGGCGTTGACCAGTCCGTCGGGCTGGAGCAGGTTGATCCAGGCCAGCATGCGCATCATGTAGGAGATGAAGAACGGGGCCACGAGGAGCGCGAGAACCAGGCCCTTGTACTTGCCGGCGTAGCGCGCGGTGAAGTAGGCGACGGGGAACGCGATGATCAGGCAGGACACCACCGCGATGACGACGTAGAGCAGGGTGCGCAGGACAGCGGGGAGGTAGAAGTTGTCCGGCCCGACCAGCCGATCCCACACGACACCCACCTGCGTGAACTGCCACTCGAGGGGATTCCAGATCGGCACCGGCGAGCGGAACACCGGATCGACCGTGCCGAAGGACACGCACAGGACGACATAGAACGGGACGAGGAAGAACAGCGCAATCCACACCATCGCGGGGAGGCCGAGGACGGGCCATAGGAACCGCGTGGAGCGATCGCCCACCTACGCACCGGCCTTGAACTGCTGCCAGATCGCCTGGTACTCGGCCTCGACCTCGGGGGGGAGCTCGAGAAGCGGGTAGCCCACCTGGAACCACTCCGGCCGCACGACGGCTCCCGCGAGGTTCTCCGGCACCCAACCGTCGGCCACCATCGTGTCGGCCGACAGCGACTTCATGGGCGGCTGATAGCCAACCCAGCTGAAGTTCTCCAGCGCCACGTCGTTGGTGAGCATGTAGTTGAGGAAGTGGTGGGCGAGGACAGGGTTCTCCCCGCCCTTGAGCACGCACAGGAAGTCGTTGCCGATGAGGCCCTGACCGGTCGGGGGGCTCCAGTAGCGCAGCACGGACGGGTCGACGCCCTCGGGCAGGTAGTACTGGCCCGTGATCATGTCACCGGACCAGCACTGCGAGAGCGAGAGCACGCCTTCGGGGATGTCCGTGTAGCCGGTGATCGTGACGCGAGGCTGGCTGATGGAGAGCATCTCGAGCATGGCGTCACGCGTGACGCCCAGGACCGCCGGATCCGCGGTGTTCACGTCGGTACCGCCGTCGCGCAGGATCGTCATGCCGATGACCTCGCGGTCATCGTCCAGCACGGCGATCTCACCGGCGTACTTGCTGTCCCAGAAGACGTCATAGGGGTTGGGCCGCGCTCCGATGTCCTCGGGGATGAGGTCGTTGCGCCAGCCGATCCCCGTCGTGTAGATCGTGTACGGCACGGTGTACTGCCAGCCCAGGTCGTACCAGGGATCCTGGAACTCGTCCCAGGCGTCGGCGATCCTCGGGATGTAGCTCTGGTTCAGGGGTCGGATCAGGTCGCCGTACACGAGTCGACCGATGTAGTTGTACGTGAGGAACCCGACGTCATAGGGCACCGAGCCGCTGCGAATCTTGGTGAGCGCCTCGGGCAGGTCATTGAACGTCGACAACTCGATGGTGACGTTGTAGTCCTTGTACTCCTCCTGGAAGCCCTTGAGCACCCTGTTCCAGACGTAGTCCGGGTAGTTGTACAGCCGCAGGGTCGCGTTGGCCTCGGGCTCGAGGTCCGAGGCGATGGGCTCATTGCCCGGGTTGATCGGCCACTTGACCGGGTTCTGCGGGGACGCAATCGGGATACCCGTCGCGCTCGGCGAGGCACTCGCGCTGCCGGAGGCCGAACCCGCTGCGGACGATGCCGCTCCGGTGGGCCCACTCAGCGGCTGCTCGCGTGCGCAGGCGCCCAGGGCGAGTGCGCCGGGGATGGCGAGCGCCGACGTCTGGAGCAGGCGGCGACGTGAGAAGGGGCGGCGGGGCTGGGGGGACAGTGACATGTCAGATTCCTCGACTTCCCTCGGCGATGTCGATCACTCCCTAGACTGATCGACCATTCAGGGTTACGCAAGCACTTTGCCGCAATTGCAGGAGGATGCATGACGCATCGCACCGGGGAGACGCATCAGTGAAGGGGGGAAGCGTCTCCGTCATCGACTTGCACAAGTCCTACGGCGAGGTGCCCGCTGTCCGCGGCATCGACGTGGATATCGCTGCTGGCGAGTTCTTCAGCCTCCTGGGCCCCTCCGGATGCGGGAAGACCACGACGCTGCGCATGATCGCGGGATTCGAGACGCCCACGTCGGGTGAGATCCGCATCGACGGTAGCGACGTCTCCAAGGTGCCCGCCAATGATCGCCCGGTGAATACGGTCTTCCAGAACTACGCGCTCTTTCCCTTCATGTCCGTCGAGGACAACGTCGCGTTCGGGCTTCGCTACCAGAAGGTCGGCAAGGCCGATGCGAAGCGCAAGGTCGGCGAGGCGCTCGAGATGGTGCGCATGGGGCAGTACGCCAAGCGCCGTCCCGGTCAGCTCTCCGGCGGCCAGCAGCAGCGCGTCGCCCTCGCTCGCGCCATCGTGCTCGGACCCCGCGTGCTGCTGCTCGACGAACCGCTCGGCGCTCTCGACGCAAAACTCCGCAAGACATTGCAGATCGAGCTGAAGTCGCTGCAGGAGTCACTGGGCATCACGTTCATCTACGTGACGCACGACCAGGAGGAGGCCCTGACGATGTCGGACCGCATGGCCGTCATGGCCGGCGGGCTCATCGAGCAGGTGGGCACCCCCGAGGAGGTCTACGACTCACCCGCCACGGCGTACGTCGCCGACTTCCTCGGCAGCGCCAACGTCCTACCGGTCGACGTCGTAGGTCCAGCTGGCGAAGGACGGACGTCGGTCCGCGTGGGCAGTGAGACGCTGACCTGTCGGGGTTCGGCTGCTGCGGGTGACGACGTACGCCTGGTCATCCGCCCGGAGCGCCTGCTGCTGGACGGGACCGACGAGGAGGCCGGCACCCTGACGGGCACGGTGGTGCGCACGGTCTATCAGGGTGCGACGACCGACATCATCGTCGGTCTGACCGGCGGCGCCGAACTCGTCGTTCGCCGTCCGAGCGAACGGGCGGGCCATCACACCTCGGGAGAGAGCGTCACCGTGCACTGTCGCCCGGACGCGATGCGGTTGCTGCCCGTCGGAGCGATGGCCGACTAGGCGCTAGCCGTCTCCTGCACCGCGGCAAGCGGCTGGCCGAGGTAGCCCCGAGCGATCATCGTCACGAACTGATAGATCGCATCCTCATCCGGCGACAGCGGTCCGGGCTCGGCGAATCCGCTGTCCATGCCGCGCTGCACCGACTCGCACGCACCCCAGTCCTCGCGATTGGTGATGTCCCAGAAGTCCATCGCGTACGCCGGGCTGAATCCGGGCTTGTCGAGGGCCTCCGGCGGGAACGCCCACTGGCATTCGACCCAGGTCTCGCGGGCCGACAGGGGCACCATGCGGTGGGTCATGACGTAGTCGGGATGCAGGCTCACCAGCAGATTGGGGAAGATCCCGATGTAGTCGATGCGCCGCTGCTCGACCTCGTTGAGGCCGGGGATGAAGACGCCGTCGCTGTGGCCGTCGAGCGACATGGTGACCGCATGTGGCCGCAGGTCCTGCCAGCCTCCGACCCAGGCCCCGGACGACGGTGCCCAGTTCTCCCCGCTCTCCGGGGGGCTGACCTGGCAGAGCTCAGGATGGATCGACGAGCAGTGGTAGCACTCCTGGTAGTTCTCGATGACGATCTTCCAGTTGGCCTGGATGACGTACTCGTGACGCCCCTGCACGATGAGTCGCTCGGGCGCGTACTGCGCGATGCGCTCCTCCAGGCCAGCGACGTGCCGCGACAACGGACCGGCAAGGCCGGAGATATCGAGGAAGATCCAGCCGTGCCACTCCTCGACGGTGATGGGCCGCAGCGGGAAGTCCGCCATCTCGAAGTCGCCGAAGCCCCCGTAGCCCGCGGCGCTGAAGAGCTCGCCGTCGAGCTTGTACGACCACGAGTGGTAGGGGCAGGTGATGGCACGCGCCTTGGTAGACGAGCCACACGGCAGGATCTCGTGACCGCGATGGCGGCAGACGTTGGCGAAGGCACGCAGCGTGCCGTTCTCACCGCGCACGAGGAGCACGGTCGTGTCACCCACCTTGTCCGCGCGCTGCATGCCGGGCTCGGCGATCTCGTCGCTGCGACCGACGCACTGCCAACCGCGGAAGAACTGCTGCTGCTCCCAGGCGAAGACCTCATCGGAGGTGTATGCCGCGACCGGGAGCATGCGGCTCTGGCCGAACGGGGCGAGCGTGCGAGCGAGCTGATCAGCGGGCAGGGGTGCAGGGGTGAAGGTGGGGGCCATGCGCGTCATCCTAGGGGCCGAATCCACGTGCCTCCAAGCGGATCCGCATGATCTCGGCGTGCCACGAGCAACACATCGGGTGCAATCGATTGCGCAATCGATTGCACATGCCGGGTGGGAATCCAGCGAGCCTGAGCACGACCATTCGCGTGTGCGTTAACTGACCACCGCGTCTACCGCGACGCAGCCCGACTCCCCCACGATCAGCGGATTCACCTCGACGAGGGAAAGGCGCTCCTCGAGGAGCGCCTGGCCGATACGGCTCGACGCATCGGCCAGGGCGTCGATGTCGTACGCCGTGCCACCCCGCGCGCCGGCGAGCATCGCGAAGCCCCGCAATCTCTCCAACGCCGCGCGCACTCGAAGGGCGGGCGCCGGAAGCGGGATGCAGACGACGTCGGCGAGCAACTCCGTCCACACGCCCCCGAGGCCGATCGTGAGCGTGGGGACGACCCCGTCCCGACGGGCGGCCACGAGGATCTCGATACCGGGCGGTGCCATCTGCTCGACGAGGACTCGTGCACCGGGGGCCAGGGCCAGCATGCGCGAGGATTCGCGAGTGACGTCATCGTCCGAGGCCACGTCGAGGCACACCCCACCGATGTCGGTCTTGTGGATGACGCCCTCGGCGAGGACCTTGAGCACGACCGGATAGCCGATCCGACGCGCAGCCTCGACAGCATCCGCAGCCGTGACCGCGACCATGGCATTCGGGACCTCGACTCCATGCCGCGCGAGCATCACCTTGGCCTGCCGCTCGTCCAGTGAGCGCGGATCAGTCTGCGACGCGACAGCATTGGCGATCGCGCTCACTCGAGCGGGATCCACAGGCGACCGCTGCAGCACACCGATCGCGCGCAGGGCATTGTCGACACCGGAGACGACTCCCGCGGCCGCCTGCCCGGGAGTTGTCGCAACCACCAGCGTGTCGACGCCCGCGCGTTCCCCACCGAGCACGCCGCCCGCGCGCGTCGCCTGCCACTCGGCGAGTGGGCCGGGAGGCAGGCCGGGCGGCTCGTCCTGGACGTACACGACGTGGCCGACCTGTGGGTCGCGTGCCACGGCCTCGGTGAGCGCCGCGATCGCCTCGGTGTCGGCCCACACCATCGCCGTGTGATCGAGCGGATTCGCCACGGTCGCCGCAGGCGGAAGCAGGTCGCGCAGGCGTTGAGACGTGTCATCCGACAGGTCGGCGAGCACCACGCCGAGATCGTCGGCGATATCCGCGACGATCGCCGCATCACCGCCCGAGCAGGTGAGGAACGCCGCACCCCGCGGATCGCGCCGCCCCAGGGCAAGAGCCCGCGCGGTCTCGAGGAGCTCGAGTGGCTGGCGCACCATCACGCCGCCGGCCTCCTCGATGAGCGAGGCGAAGACTGCCTGGTCGCCGACGAGCGCAGCGGTGTGGGCTGCTCCGACGGCAGCACCGCGCGCACTGCGGCCCGCCTTGAGCACGACGACGCGCACGTCCCGCTCGGCGCAGACGGCCAGCGCCCGGCACCAGCGCTCGCCATCGCCATCGCCCTCGACGTACATCGCCACCGCGCGGACTCCGTCGAGACACGCGACCTGCTCCAGCAGTGTCGGGGTGTCGACGACCGCGGCGTTGCCCGATGAGATCACCGTGTGCAGGCCCTCGCCCTCGCGATGCGCCATGCCGACGACACCGATATTGCCGCTGTCGGAGATGAGCGCGATGCCACCGGGCGACGTCGGCAGCGTCACCGCGTCGCCCCATAGCGGCGCGCGAGCCGGGACGCTGACCATGCCGTTGCCATTGGGCCCGATGACGGGCATTGACCCCGCTGCGACCACGAGTTCGCGCTGCAGATCCTCACGGCCAGCCTCAGCGAATCCCGCGGCGTAGACGATGGCACCCCCGCATCCGAGCTCGGCAGCAGCGGCGACGTACGACGGCACGCTGTCCGCGGGTGTTGCGATGACGACCGCGTCAACGACACCGGCATCCGCGAGAGTGGGCACGCAGGCGACTCCCGCCGCGGACGGTCGCGTGGGGTGAATGCCGATGACGCTGCCCGGGAATTCGGCGCGAGCAAGATTGAGCAGCGTCGTGTGCGCGTAGGTGCCCTCGCGCTCGGTCGCACCGACGACCGCGACGGACCGCGGCGCCAGCAGACGACTCAGGTCGACCATCTGAGGGACCTCACGTGAGCATGGCTCGCACGCCGCGGCGCTCGAGGGAGCGCGCCACGATGAGGCGCTGGATCTCGGAC
>JALQSY010000008.1 GCA_023264215.1 Candidatus Nanopelagicales bacterium | reverse complement strand
GCTCGAATACATGGATCTCACGCCGGGCACGCCGCTGCGCGACATCACCGTCGACACGGTCTTCCTCGGCTCGTGCACCAACGGCCGCATCGAGGACCTGCGGGCCGCCGCCGACGTCCTTCGCGGGCGCCGCGTCGCCGACAGCGTGCGCATGCTCGTCGTCCCCGGCTCGGTGCGCGTGCGCCTGCAGGCCGAGAGCGAGGGCCTCGACCAGGTATTCGTCGATGCAGGGGCGGAGTGGCGCGGTGCCGGGTGCTCGATGTGCCTGGCCATGAACCCCGACAAGCTCACCCCGGGCGAGCGCAGCGCATCCACATCCAACCGCAACTTCGAGGGCCGTCAGGGTCCGGGTGGCCGCACCCACCTGGTCTCCCCGGCGGTCGCCGCGGCGACCGCCGTGACCGGCCACCTCGCCTCGCCCGCCGATCTGGTCAGCGCCTAGGAGTCGACGATGGATGCCTTCACCACCCATACGGGCACGGCCGCTCCGCTGCGTCGCAGCAATGTCGACACCGACCAGATCATCCCCGCGGAGTTCCTCAAGCGCATCACGCGGCATGGCTTCGAGGACGCGCTGTTCTACTCATGGCGCCAGGACCCGGCCTTCGTCCTGAACCAGCCCGAGTACGCCGGCGCCTCCATCCTCGTGGCCGGCCCGGACTTCGGAACCGGCTCGTCACGCGAGCACGCCGTATGGGCGCTCCAGGACTACGGATTCCAGGTCGTGCTCTCCTCGCGGTTCGCCGACATCTTCCGCGGCAACTCGGGCAAGGCGGGCCTACTCACGGCCCTCGTGGACCAGTCGGTCATCGAGCAGTTGTGGGCCATGATCGAGGCTGATCCGGCGACGCGGGTGACCGTCGACCTGGATGCGCAAACCGTCTCGGCCGGTGACCTCACCGCGCCGTTCGATGTCGATCCCTACGTGCGCTGGCGCCTGCTCGAGGGCCTGGACGACATCGGTATCACCTTGCAGAAGTCCGATGCCATCGAGGCATTCGAGCGGACGCGTCCGGCCTTCGCGCCGACGACCGCAGGCTGACCCCGGGTGACCGTCGGGCTGACCCGGGTCGCCGCTGCCGACCCGGTGTCGGCGTACTAGGGTGATGGTGTCGCCGGTCGCGGGACCGGCCTACCGACCTTCGGGTCGGTCCGACTTCCCTCCGGAGGGGACTTACGTGAACAAGCAGGAACTCATCGACTCGGTGTCCACGCAGCTCGGACACAGCAAGCGCGATGTCACCAACGTGATCGAGACGGCACTCGACGAGCTCAAGCGCGCTGTGGCTCGCGGCGAGAAGGTCGCCCTCGCGGGCTTCGGCGTCTTCCAGCGCCACGACCGCAAGGCACGTACGGCTCGCAACCCCCAGACGGGCGAGACCGTGCAGGTGAAGGCCACCAAGTTGCCGAAGTTCCGCCCCGGCGCGGAGTTCAAGGCCGTGGTGTCCGGCGCCAAGAAGGCCGCCCCCAAGAAGGCCGCGCCGAAGAAGGCGGCGGCCAAGAAGGCTCCGGCCAAGAAGGCCGCGCCGAAGAAGGCCGCCGCTAAGAAGGCTCCGGCCAAGAAGGCTCCGGCCAAGAAGGCTGCGAAGAAGTAGTAGTACGCGACGCGAGAAGCGGGGTCGGGCGATTGCCCGGCCCCGCTTCGCTATCCGGGGGCCGTGTCGGCGACAACCTCAGCGGTGAAGCGTCCGAGCCCCAGGCGCCGCGCGTCCCACAGGTCGACCTCGCTGTCGACATCGCGACGCAAGCCCGACAGCGCACCGGGGAAGGGGTCGCGGATCTCCGGGATGCCGGCGGCGGCATGGGCGGCGCGTGATCGGGGTCCGAAGTGCGTGGTGAGGGCATCGGCGCGCGGCGCGGCCACGAGCGTCGTCCCGATTCCCTCCGCGTCGCAGAGGAATCCCGATCCGTGACTGCTCGAGGCCAGCGCGACCTCGAGCGCGGTGGCGGTCGCGCAGGGTACATCCGCGAGCAGGGCGGCGACCGGTCCTGCTGAGCCGGCAGCCCCGGCGCGTACGGCCGCGTTGAGGCCGGCCCCGGGGTCGACCAGGGACGCGAGGCCGCCCCCCACGGCCTCGATTCCCTCCGGGTCGGCTACGAGCACGACGTCGCGGACGACCGGGCAGCCCTGCGCGGCCGCGATGACGTCCAGGGCCATGGCGATCGCAAGTTCGCGCCGGCGCGGACCCGGCTGGGCTGACAGCCGGGTCTTGGCCTGGCTCAGGCGCAGCGGAACGACGATGCGCCAGGGCTGCTTCATGGCCCGAGCATCCCATGACGTGCGGGGCGTCTTTCGCTGACAGGGCAGTGCCCTGCCTGGAAGACTGACGCAATGGCATCGCGCGTGACACGGCAGGATCGCCTGGGCTTCGCCTATCGCTTTGCCGCCTTCATCCTGCGCCCGATCATGCAGATCATCACCCGCCGGGACTGGAGGGGGACGGAGCACCTCGACGTCGACAGCGGGATGGTGCTGGCGGCCAACCACCTGTCGTGGTTCGACCCGATCGTCATCTCGCACGTGCTCTGGGACAACGGGCGTCCGCCCAGGTTCCTCGCGAAGGACTCCCTCTTCACGGTGCCCGTCGTCGGCTGGATCCTGCGCAACGCCGGTCAGATCCCCGTGGTGCGGGGCACCCGTGATGCGGCTGCCGCGGTCGAGGCGGCCGTCAACGCTGCTACTGCTGGTGAGTGCGTCATCGTCTATCCGGAGGGGACGATCACGAAGGACCCGGACCTGTGGCCCATGGCCGCGAAGACCGGTGCCGCGAGGATCGCGCTGACCGCGGGGGTCCCGGTGATCCCGATGGCGCACTGGGGAGCTCAGGAGGTCATGGGGCCCTACCGCAAGGAGTTCAAGGCCTTCCCCCGCAAGACGATGCACGTGCTCATCGGACCGCCGGTCGACCTCGACGACCTGCGCACGGGTAGTGAGCCGGACGCGGAGGCGCTGCGCGAGGCGACCGACCGGGTCATGTCGGCGATTTCCGAGCTCCTGCGCGAGATTCGCAAGGAGCAGGAGCAGGGCCCGCAGAAGGAGGCCGCATGACACGGGTGGCAGTGATGGGCTCCGGCTCCTGGGGGACCGCCTTCGCGATGGTCCTCGCCGATGCGGGCGGCGACGTCGTGCTGTGGAGTCGTGAGGACGTCGTCGCGCGGCAGATCAACGACGATCACGTCAATGAGCGCTATCACCCCGGCATCCAGCTGCCTGCGACGATGCGAGCCACGGTCGACGAAGCCGAGGCACTCGATGGCGCGTCACTGGTCGTCCTCGCCGTACCGGCGCAGTCGCTACGCGACAACCTCGCGCGCTGGCGAGATGACCTCGCCCCCGGCAGTGTGCTCGTCAGCTTGATGAAGGGCATCGAGATCGGCACGACCCTGCGCATGAGCCAGGTCATCGAGGACGTGGCCCAGGTTCCCGCGGCCCGAGTGGCGGTGGTGTCCGGCCCGAACCTGGCCCGCGAGATCGCACTGCGACAGCCGGCAGGCACCACGGTGGCGTGCTCCGACGGCGACAGCGCCCAGCGTCTGCAGGACGCGTGCAGCACGGACTACTTCCGCGCGTACTGGACCACGGACGTCGTCGGCGTGGAGATCGGCGGCTCGGTCAAGAACGTCATCGCCCTGGCCAATGGCATGGCGGCGGGCATGGGCTTTGGCGAGAACTCCCAGGCGTCGCTGATCACGCGAGGACTGGCCGAGATGGCCAGGCTCGGCACCGCACTGGGGGCGGACCCGCTGACGTTCATGGGCCTTGCCGGCGTCGGGGATCTCATCGCGACCTGCCAATCGCCGCTGTCCCGCAATCGCACGTTCGGCGTCAACCTGGGCTCGGGCCTGACGGTGGATGAGACCATCGCCGTGACTAACCAGACGTGCGAGGGCGTCAAGAGCTGCCAGTCCATCCTCGACCTTGCGCGCAACCACGGGGTGGAGATGCCGATCACCGAGCAGGTGGTGCAGGTGGTGCATCACGGGATGAAGCCGCGGGAGATGCTGTCGGCCTTCATGTCGCGCTCGCCCAAGCCCGAGACGCATCTGGGCTAGCGCGCGCCCCACTGCGGACGCAGTGACTCAGCGCACGGCGCGGGACAGGGCCTGCTCGAGGTCGGCCCACAGGTCCTCGGGGTCCTCGATCCCGACCGACATGCGGATGAGTCCCTCGGGGACCAGGGGGTTCTCCGTCGGCCAGCGACGACGGCGCTCCAGCAGCGACTCGACGCCGCCGAGGCTCGTCGCGTGGACCCACAGCGCCGTGGACTCGCCGACGCGCTGCGCCGGTGCGGCGCCGCCGGCCACCTCGATGGAGATCATGAAGCCCGGACCTGACATCTGCGCGGCGCACCGCGCATTCCCGGGGTCATCGGGCAAGCCCGGATAGCGCACTGTCGACACCGCGGGGTGGTCCGCGAGGCGCCCCGCGATCACCATCGCGCTCGACTGCGAGCGTGCCAGGCGCAGCGCCAGGGTGCGCAGGCCACGCAGCACCAGGTAGCACTCGAGCGCACCGGGAGCCGCGCCGAGGAGGGTGCGGCGCAGCCTCAGGGCCTGGGCCCGGTCCGCGTCCGGCGTGACGACGATGCCCAGCAGGCAGTCGGAGTGCCCCCCTATCGCCTTGGTGGCGCTGTGCAGCACGATGTCCGCGCCCAGGGAGAGGGGGCGCTGCAACAGCGGTGTGGCGAAGGTGTTGTCGCACACCACCACCGCGCCGCGCTCGTGAGCGGCGCGACACAAAGCGGCGATGTCAGCGATCTCGAGCATGGGATTGGTCGGCGACTCGATCCACAGCGCGTGCGCGCCGTCGAGTGCGCGGACGACGCTCTCGGTGTCGGCGATATCCACTCGCCGCAGCGTGATGATGCCCCGCTCGTCGAGTTCGCGGAGTCGGATGGCCACACCGGTGTAGGTGAATTGGGCCGCCACGACGACGGCTCCCGCGGGAAGCAGGTCGAGTATGGCGTTGGCCGCGGCCATGCCGGACGCGTACGCGACGGCGTCGCCGCCCTCCAGCGGACCCACCGCTTCCTCGAGTGCCCGCATGCCGAGGGTGCCATCGCGCGCGTACTCGATCGCGCCGCCCGCGTGGTAGGTCGAGGAGAGCTCGATGGGGTAGTTGACGGCATTGCCCGGTTCCGCGGGTGGACGACCGAGGTGGACGATCTCGGTCTCCACGGACCAGCGAGGGTCATCCGGCATGCCGCCGACCCTAACGCCCGCGTCGGGCACTAACGTCTCGGGCGTGGCTGGGCATCGCACGCGGGTCCTCGTGCTCTTCGGCGGGCGCAGCAGCGAGCACGCGATCTCCTGCCTGAGCGCGGCCGGCATCCTCAGGGCCCTCGACGAGCGCAGGTACGACGTCACCGCCGTGGGGATCCTTCCCGACGGCCGATGGATGCGCGTCGATGCCGACCCTGCCGCGATCGAGGCCGCGACGTCCGGCGAACTGCCCGCGGTCTCCGACACGGGGAACGCCGCGGTCTTGCTGCCCGAGCCGGTCGAAGGAGTGGATGCCCCCGCTGCGATCCGCGACGTCGACGTCGTCTTCCCTGTGCTCCACGGACCCTGGGGTGAGGACGGGACGGTCCAGGGCCTGCTGGAGATGGCGGGCATTCCTTACGTGGGATCGGGTGTCTTCGCGTCGGCTGCAGCGATGGACAAGGGCCATATGAAGGCGCTCCTCGCTGCCGCGGGACTGCCGGTCGGCCCGAGCACCGTGATCACGGCGGCCCAATGGGATCGGCATCGCGCGCAGGCGCGAGCACGCGTCGACGCGCTGGGGTATCCGGTCTTCGTGAAGCCGGCACGCGCGGGATCGTCAGTCGGGATCTCCAAGGTTCACGCGGCCCCGGACCTCGACGCGGCGGTGGAGAAGGCCCGGGCCAGCGACCCTCGCGTCATCGTGGAGGCAGCAATTGCAGACGCGCGTGAGATCGAGTGCGCGGTGATCGTGGATGACGCGGGAGTGCCCGGCGCGACCCGGTGCGCCGAGATCATCGTGCGTGGCGGCCACGAGTTCTATGACTTCGAGGCGAAGTACCTCGACGACGCTGCCGAACTCATCGTGCCTGCCGACCTCGACCCGCAGGTCGAAGCCGAGGTGCGTCGACTCGCGGTCGCCGCCTTCGAGGCACTCGACTGCGAGGGGCTCGCACGCGTTGACTTCTTCGTGCGGCCTGACGAGGTGATCGTCAACGAGGTCAACACGATGCCGGGGTTCACGCCCATCTCGCTCTTCCCGCGGATGTGCGAGGCCAGTGGCATGGACTACGCGCGCGTCCTCGACCTGCTCATCGCCGACGCCCTCCGGCGCGGGACCGGCCTGCGCTAGCCCGCTGCGGCGAGCGCGGGGGAGAGATCCGCGAGCACGTCGGCCGGTGCCGAATAGTCCTCGGGCACGAGCACCTCGACGAACACCGGGTTATCCGGCGTGGGCCACGTGACCGCGATGAACGCCGTGCCGCCGGAGGCTTCGAGTGGCAGCCACGCGACGCCCGAGACGTCGAGCAGCTTCGAGGACGAGTTGAGCGCGGGAGGGCGCTGCACCCCGCACCGGTAGGTGATCGGCGGCTCGCCCCAGGCTGCCGTGCCGGACTCGGTTGTGGGCCGCATCCCGGCGCCGGCGACGACCGAGGGGAGCAACACGGATGCGCACGCCTGGGCCGGAGTGTCCGGAGCCGGGACCGCGACCTGTCGGCCGCAGCCCGTGACGACGAGGGCTGCGAGCATCGAGGCGGCGACCAGGTCCCGGGTCGCCGTGGGCGGCGTCCTCACAGGTGGACGACGGGGCAGGTGAGGGTGCGGGTGATGCCACTGATCTGCTGGATCGCACCGAGCACCTCGCGCCCGAACTCGTCCATCCCGATGGCCTCGGCCCGCACGATGATGTCGTACGGTCCGGTGACGTCCTCGGCCGTGACGATTCCGGGGAGGGCCGCGATCGTCGACCGGACGCTGTCGGCCGCACCCATCTCCGTCTGGACGAGGATGTACGCCTGGACGGGCATGGTGCACCTCCTCGGCAGGGCGGCCCGGATGGCCGGTCTTGCGAGAGTAGCGACTCGCCGCGGCCCGCTCGCGGCCGTGGTCCCCGATGGGACGAAGATGGGATGTTGAGCGAAGGAGGCGCCATGGCAGCACCCACCGGGCCCACGGTGGGCGACCTGGGGGAGATCGCCGTCGTGTCGCGGATCCTGGAGGCGTCCGCCGTCGATGCCCTCGATCGGGTCCCCGTGGGTCCCGGAGATGACGCTGCGGTGCTCGCGTGCGCCGATGGCCGCGTGGTCGTGACGACGGACATGCTCGTGGAGGGCCGCCACTTCCGGCGCGACTGGTCCGAGCCCGAGGACGTCGGCCACAAGGCTGCGGCCGAGAACCTCGCGGACATCGCGGCGATGGGCGCTGTCCCGACCGCCCTGGTCGTGGCGATGGCACTGCCGGCCGAGACCGAGGTCGCGTGGGTCGACCGATTCCTGGAAGGGCTCCTCGCCGAGGCCGGGCGGGCGGGTGCCTCGCTCATCGGCGGCGATCTCGTGCGCGGCGATGCCATCACGGTGACCGTGACGGCGCTCGGCGACCTCTCCGGACGGGTGCCGGTCCTGCGCTCGGGTGCCCGGGCCGGCGATGTCGTGGCGGTCTGCGGGTCGCTGGGCAGCGCTGCCGGAGGACTCGCGGTCCTGTCCCGCGGCTTCCGATCGCCGCGGGCGCTGGTCGACGCGCACCGACGGCCCCGACCCGACTATCGGGCCGGCGTGCGAGCCTCGGATGCCGGTGCGCACGCGCTCATGGACATCAGCGACGGCCTCCTGCTCGACGCGGACCGCATGGCCAGGGCGTCATCGGTCGTCATCGACATCGACAGCGCAGCCCTGCCCCGCGAGGAGGCTGTCATCTCCACGGCGTCGGCGTACAACCTCGATCCGCTCACATGGATCCTGGGTGGGGGAGATGACCATGCCCTCTTGGCGACATTCCCCGCGGACGCCGCCCTGCCCGAGGGATTCGTGCCCGTCGGCGACGTCCTGGGCGCGGTGGGATCAGGCGCAGGCGTGCGGGTCGACGGCAACGAGGTCGACCAGGTAGCGGGCTTCGAGCACTTCCGCAGCTAGCGGTGCGCTCAGGCGCGGGTCACCTTGCCTGCCTTGAGGCAGGAGGTGCACACATTCAGTCGCTTGGGAGTGCGGCCGACCATCGCGCGCACGGACTGGATGTTGGGGTTCCAGCGCCGCGAGGTCCGTCGATGCGAGTGGGAGATGCTGTTGCCGAAGCCCGGGCCCTTGCCGCAGACGTCACAGGTGGCAGCCACGGTGAACTCCTCAGGTCGTCGGCGTGGGCCCATTCGGCCCCATCGCGCGCTGCCTGCGACGGCAGCCCCATGAGGGTAGCCGAGAGGGGGCACGGGTCCCAAACCGGGCCATGCCGCCGGACGGGCCCGGGAGCCGCGCCGTGCGCCGAGGCAGCCCGGCGGCGTCGGGGTCGGGGGATACGGTGACGAAGGGGCGCGACCGCGCCCGGGCTCCCGAGGAGGGGTTCATGGCGCCGTCACGTCCCACCCGGCTGCACGCCGCAGCCGTCCGGGCGTGGGCCGAGGCATCCCTGGCCGCGCTGGGCGAGGAGCGCGTGGCCATCGACGCACTCAATGTCTTCCCCGTGCCCGATGGGGACACCGGCACGAACATGTTCCTCACCGTCGAGTCTGCCTGCGCGGCGGTCGACGAAGCCTTCGATGCGGCGGACGACCACGGGCGGCGCCCGAGCACCGAGGACGTTGCCGGTGCGATGGCCCGCGGGGCGCTGCTGGGCGCCCGTGGCAATTCGGGCGTGATCCTCGCGCAGATCGTTCGCGGTGTGGCCGGGGTCCTCGGCGATAGCGGCGACGAAGATGTGCTCACCGGCCCGATCGTCGCGCGTGCCCTGCGTGCGGCCTGCGACGGCGCCTACGCCGCGGTGTCGCACCCGGTGGAGGGCACGATCCTCACCGTCGCGCGCGCCGCGGCTGACGCAGCCGACGGCGCCGTCGTGACGGGTAGCGACCTCGTTGGCGTCATCGAGAGCGCGGTGTCGGCCTCGCACGCGGCGCTCGCGGGCACCACGGAGCAGTTGCCGGCCCTTCGCGATGCCGGCGTCGTCGACGCCGGAGGCCAGGGGCTGGTCGTGGTCTACGACGCGCTGCTCGATGTCGTGACCGGGGTGCGGCGGCGCAGACCCCAGACCACATCGCGGGCCAAGCTTCCCGCGCCTCACGTCGTGCACGGCGCGCCCGTCCTCGGCCACGGCGAGCCGTCGTACGAGGTGATGTACGTGATCACGGCGACGCCCGCGGCCATGGCCACGCTGCGGGAGTCGCTCGAGCCGCTCGGCGATTCCCTCATGGTCACCGGTGACGATCGGATGTGGAACGTCCACGTCCACGTGCACGATGCCGGTGCCGCGATCGAGGCTGGCCTGGCCGTCGGGCCGATCGAGCGCATCCGGGTGACGTACCTCGCTGCAGCGATATCCCCGATGGCCGGCCGAGGCCTCGTCGTCGTCACGCACGGCCCCGGCACCGCGCAGGTGGTCGCGGACCAGGGCGCGATCGCGGTCGCCGCGCGACCCCGTCGCCGGCCATCGACGGCGGAACTGCTCGACGGCATGCGACGCACGCAGGCCGCTGAGGTCGTCGTGCTCCCCAGCGATTCCGACTCGCTCGCGGTCGCCGAGGCGGCGGCGGAGCAGGCCCGCGGTGAGGGTCTGCGCGTCTCGGTCATCCCCGCTCGGGCGATCGTGCAGAGCCTGGCGGCGCTCGCGGTCCACGATCCGGGCGCGCGCTTCGACGACGACGTGATCGCCATGACCCGGGCGGTGGCGGCAACTCGCTACGCCGCCGTCACCGTGGCGTCCAAGGACGCCCTGACGATGGTCGGGCCCTGTCGCGAGGGCGATGTGCTCGGGCTTGCCGAGGGCGACATCGTCCAGATCGGCTCGGATGTGGCGACGACCGCCGATGCCCTGGTCGACCGACTGGTCGGCACGGGCGGGGAACTCCTCACCGTCGTGCGGGGAGAGGAACTCCCGGTCGCGCAGGCTCAGGCCATCGTCGATGCGGCCGTACGACGCCATCCGGGAATCGATGCCGTCCTCATCGACGGCGGTCAGCCGCTCTGGCCGGTCATCATCGGCGTGGAGTGAGCGTGGCACGCGTCAGCCTGGCCTCGCCGGCGTCCGCCGTCGCCGGCGGCAAGACCGCCAAGGCGCTACGCGACGGCCTCGGCATCGAGACCGTCGACGACCTACTGCGTCACTACCCGCGCCGCTACATCGACCCCGGCGAGCTCACCGATCTCGACTCGCTCGAGGTAGGCGAGCACGTCACCGTCTTCGCCGAGGTCGTCTCGGCGACCACGCGACGCATGCAGCAGCGCAAGGGGACTGTGACCGAGGTGGTCGTCTCCGATGGGCGAGGACGCATCAGCCTGGTGTTCTTCAATCAGCCCTGGCGCGCCGAGCGCGAGTTCCGCGTCGGACGACGGGGGCTGTTCGCCGGGACGGTGTCGGCCTACGGCGGCACGCGCCAACTCGCCCATCCTCGTCACGTCATGATCCCCGACCGCGGCGCCGGAGCGCCCGAGGGCGAGGCAGCCGGCGACGAGGAGCGCGACCGCGAGGCCGAGGCGGCCTTCGGCGACCTCCTCATCCCGATCTATCCGGCCACCGCAGGCCTGCCGAGCTGGAAGATCCAGCGGACGGTGCGGCTCGCCCTGGACTCCCTGGGGGACATCGACGATCCCCTCCCTGCCGCGCTGCGCGAGGACAGGGATCTGGTCAGCCTCGATGCCGCCCTGCGCTCGGTCCATCGTCCGGTCGATCGCGATGCGATCGCCGAAGCGCACCGACGCCTGCGCTTCGAGGAGGCGTTCGACCTCCAGGTCGTCCTCGCGCAGCGGCGCAGGGAGCGGCTCGGCGTGGCGGCCGTGCCCCGCCCGCTCCGGTCCGACGGCATCCTCGACGAGTTCGACCGTCGTCTGCGCTTCGGCCTCACTGGCGCACAGCAGCGCGTCGGTGCCGAGATCGCGGCCGATCTCGGCGGCGATCACCCGATGCAGCGGCTCATCCAAGGTGACGTCGGCAGCGGCAAGACGCTCGTCGCGCTACGCGCCATGCTGCAGGTCGTGGACAGCGGCGCCCAGGCTGCGCTCCTCGCACCCACCGAGGTGCTGGCCCAGCAGCATCTGCGCACGCTGCGCGATCACATGGGCTCCCTCGCCGAGACGGGGCTGCTGCGGGCCGGCGAGTTCGGCACCCGCATCGCCTTCCTGTCCGGATCGCAGGGCGCTCGCCAGCGCCGTGATGAGCTCGCCGCCATCGCCAGCGGTGAGGCGGGCATCGTGGTCGGCACCCACGCCCTGCTCGAGGAGAGCGTCGAATTCCACGATCTCGCACTGGTCGTGGTCGATGAGCAGCACCGTTTCGGGGTCGAGCAGCGAGCAGCGCTCACGTCGCGCGGAGCCCAGACGCGCCCCCACGTGCTGGTGATGACCGCGACTCCCATCCCGCGCACGGTGGCGATGACCGTCTTCGGGGATCTCGACGTGAGCGTGATCGATGAGTACCCCCCGGGCCGTGGCCGCATCTCGACCCACGTCGTCGCTCCCCGCGAGCACCCGGCCCATCTGGCACGCGCGTGGGAGAGGGTGCGCGAAGAGGTCGCGCAGGGGCGTCGGGTCTTCGTCGTGTGCCCGCGCATCGGTGATGACGACGATGTCACGAGTTCTGATGAGATCGGCACCGGCGGATCGGCCAAGCCGTCCGGCTCCGACGACGGCCCGGCGATGTCCAGCGTCATCGATGTCGCCCGCGCCCTCGACGAGCGGTGGCTCGTCGGCCTGCGGATCGGCATCCTGCACGGGCGCATGCCGGCCGAGGCCAAGGACGAGGCCATGCGCCGGTTCACCCTTCCGCAGGAGAGTCCGGAGGCCTACGACCTGCTGGTCTCGACGACCGTCATCGAGGTCGGCGTCGACGTACCCGACGCCTCCATGATGGTGATCCTCGATGCGGAGCGATTCGGCATCTCCCAACTCCATCAGTTGCGGGGCCGCATTGCCCGAGGCGGCGGCGATGGGCTGTGCCTGCTGGTGACCGGCGCGGACGCCGGATCGTCATCGCGCGAGCGCCTGGCCGCCGTGGCCGCGACCACCGATGGATTCGAGTTGGCCCGGGTGGATCTGGAGGCCCGGCGCGAGGGGGACATCCTCGGCACCGCGCAGTCCGGGCGCCGGTCCTCGCTGCGCCTGCTCGAGGTGATTCGCGACGAGCACCTGGTCGAGGAGGCGCGCCAGGCAGCCCACGACCTCGTTGCGGATGACCCCGACCTGACCCGTCACGCCGTACTGCGCGATCGCATCCGCCTGCTGCACGATGACGATCGCGCCGAGTTCTTGGAGAAGGGCTGACATGCGCATCATCGCCGGCACGGCGGGCGGTCGCAGGCTCGCCGCCCCTCCCACTGGCACGCGGCCGACCACCGACAGGGTGCGCGAGGCGCTGTTCTCGAGCCTCGATGCACATGTGCGGGGCCGCGGCGGCGATTGGGGCGATGTGCACGTGCTCGACCTGTTCGCCGGGTCCGGTGCCGTGGGCCTGGAGGCGCTCAGTCGAGGGGCGGCGCACGCGACGCTGGTCGAGCGCGACCGGCGCTGCCTCGACGTCCTGCGCGCCAATGTCGCGGCCGTGGATCCGCGGGCACATGTCGTCTCGGCCGACGCCTTCGAGTGGTCACCGGCAGACACGGCCTTCGATCTGGTCTACGTCGATCCCCCGTACGCCGTGCCCGACGACGACGTCAGCGGGCTCCTCGCACGGCTGGGTCGCTCCGGTGCCTTCGCCGACGACGCGCTGGTCGTCGTCGAACGCTCGCGGCGGTCGGCATCCCCCTTTCCCGCGGAGGGGTTCGAGCCGCTCCATGATCGGGGCTACGGCGACACGCGGCTTTGGTACGGTCAGGCGAAACCGCCAGGAACGGCTCGGATGCAACAGGAGGCGTGATGCGCGTCGCGGTCTGCCCGGGATCCTTCGATCCGGTGACCAACGGCCACCTCGATGTCTTCCGACGGGCGGCCACCCTCGCCGACCGCGTCATCGTGGCCGTGCTGATCAACAAGACCAAGTCCAGCCTGTTCACGGTGGACGAGCGCATCGAGATGCTCCGCGAGGTGGTCTCCGATCTTCCGAATGTCGAGGTCGACTCGTTCTACGGCCTCCTGGTCGATTACTGCAACGAGCACGGCGTCCAGGCCATCGTGAAGGGCCTTCGGGCCGTGAGCGATTTCGACTACGAGCTCCAGATGGCCCAGATGAACTACCGCCTCGGCGAGGTCGAGACCCTCTTCGTGTCCACCAACCCCCTCTACAGCTACCTGTCCTCCAGCCTGGTCAAGGAGGTCGCGACCCATGGCGGGAGCGTGGAGGGACTGGTCCCGGATGTGGTGCTGGAGCGCCTGCGCGCCACACTGGAGGAGCGACGCTAGGGTCGCAGCGGCCCGGGTGATCGCACGGCATTCGTGCCACGCGACGACAGGAGGATGGACGTGGATGTCGATCAGAAGCTCGAGGAACTCTCCGTCCTCGTCGAGGAAGCGAAGGCAGTGCCCCTGTCGGCATCGTGCATGGTCAATCGCGCCGTGGTCCTCGACCTGATCGATGACATCCGCGACGCCCTGCCTAGTTCGCTCTCCGATGCCGACCAACTCCTCGCGGAGCGCGAGGCGGTCGTGACCGAGGGTCGGCGTGAGGCGGAGCGCCTCATCGCCGAGGCACGCGAGCAGCAGTTGCAGATGCTGTCGCAGCACGAGGTCTATCTCGTCGCGGTGGCGGAGTCCGAGGCCCTTCGCGCGGAGACCCTGGATGAGGTGACCCGCATGCGGCGCGAGACCGACGACTACATCGACGCGCGCCTGGCGACCTTCGAGATCACCCTGCACAAGACCCTGGCGGCCGTCGAACGAGGCCGCGACAAGCTCCGTGACCAGGCCCAGGCGGAGCAGGACTACCTCGACGAGGAGGGCCCCATCCCCGAGTAGCGCCCGCCACGCGCCCTCGGGGTGCGGGACCTTCATTGGCGGGTGACGAGCCCACTGGCGTATCCTGACGCGCGGCCGGTCCTTCCCGGCCTGAAGACGTCGGAGGAGTCCTGAACGCCCTCGACCCCCGTGCGCCCTATGTCGTGGACACTCGCGAACTCGGCCGCCGGGCGGGAGCGATGAAGGACCTGCACCTCACGGTGCCGGCGACTGCGGGCTGGGGGTCGGGGCTGGCCAGGGTCTCCGAAGGCAGCGACCTGGACCTCGATCTGAGGCTCGAGTCGGTGGTGGAGGGGGTGCTCGTCTCCGGGTCCGCCCGGGCAAGGGTCGACGCCGAGTGCGCGCGTTGCCTCGAGCCCGTGGCCTGGGAGGAGCTCGCGGACATCCAGGAGTTGTTCGTCTACCCGCCCCAGGACGCACGCGGACGTCGCGTCGTGGACGAGGGCGAGTCGGACGAGGCGGATGCCCCGCCCGAGATCGAGGACGATCTGATCGACCTCGAGGCAACGGTGCGAGACGCGGTCGTCCTGCGACTGCCCATCGCTCCGCTGTGCCGGGACGACTGTCCGGGACTGTGCGTGCAGTGCGGCGCACCTCTCGCGGACGATCCCGGCCATCGCCACGAGGAGTCCGACCCTCGGTGGGCCGCGCTTGGTGCGCTGCTCGTCGAGCCAACGCACGACGAACCAGTGCGCGATGCTGCGCACGACGAAGACAAGGACGACTGACGTGGCCGTTCCCAAGCGGAAGACCTCCCGCTCCAATACCCGGCATCGCCGTTCCCAGTGGAAGGCCGCCGCCCCCACCCTGGTGACCTGCGCGCGTTGCCGCGAGCCCAAGCTGGCGCACACCGTGTGCCCGACGTGCGGCACGTACGCAAAGCGCCGCGTCCTGGACGTCTGACCCTTCGGCATGGTCAGGGCTGAGTCCGGTCCCGGCCAGCCCGATGCTGCCTCGGCTGCCCAGGCGGCCCTGGCCCGCGTGCTGGGGATGGACGCCTCGGCCCTGCGGTCCGATACCCCGCTGACCACGCTCGGCTGGGATTCCCTGGCCCGCCTGTGCTGGGCGGATGCGATGGCCGAGCTCGGCTGGACCTGCGGCGTCGATGCCGACGCCGCGACCGTGGGAGACCTGGCGCGTCAGTGCGTGTCGCATGGACCTGCGGCATGAGCGCCCTCGCCGCAGTGCTCGACGAGTGCGGTGCCACGCTGCCGACCGGCGCTATGGAACTCGCGATGACGCATCGCTCCTACGCCTACGAGAACGGCGGCATCCCCACCAACGAGCGCCTGGAGTTCCTGGGTGATGCCGTGCTCGGCCTGGTCGTCACCGAGTCCCTCTACCGCCGATATCCCGATGTCGCGGAGGGTCAGCTCGCGAAGATGCGCGCTGCCATCGTCAATGCGCGCGCGCTCGCCGGCGTAGCCCGTGGACTCGGACTCGGGGAGCACCTGCGCCTGGGACGAGGCGAGGAGATCACGGGCGGCAGCGACAAGTCGTCGATCCTCGCGGACACGCTCGAGGCGGTGATCGGCGCGGTCTACATCGAGCACGGCCTCGTCACGGCGGAGGGCCTCGTCCATCGACTCTTCGACCCGCTCGTCGACCGGGCGTCCACGCTGGGCGCGGGCCTGGACTGGAAGACATCGCTGCAGGAGCTCACGGCGGCCCTGGACCTCGGCGCCCCCGACTACGCGGTCGAGGAATCCGGGCCCGACCACGCCAAGGCGTTCCGGGCGGTCGCGATCATCGGCGCGGATGTCTACGGCGAGGGCGAGGGGCGGTCCAAGAAGGAGGCGGAGCAGCAGGCGGCCGAGGCCGCCTATCGCAACGTGACGGCCCGCCACGCCGATGCCTGAGCTCCCCGAGGTCGAGGTCGTCCGCCGGGGGCTGTCTCCCTACGTCTCGGGCCGACGCATCGAGTCCGTCGACGTGCTCGAGCCGCGCTCGGTCCGGCGCCATGAGGCTGGCCCCGCGGATCTGGGCCGCGTCCTGTCGGGACGGCAGATCGTCAGCGTGAGCCGGCGCGGGAAGTACCTGTGGCTGTCGCTGGACTCCGACGAGGCGCTCGTGGCGCACCTGGGCATGAGCGGTCAGTTGCTCCTGCCGGAAAGCCATGCATCGGACGAGCCCCACCTGCGCGTGCGCATTGGGTTGACCGCCGCCGAGAGGGAGCTGCGCTTCGTCGATCAGCGGATGTTCGGCGGCATGCACGTGGACGACCTCGTCGACGACGGCGCGGGCGGTCGAGTGCCGTCGAGCGTGGCGCACATCGCGCGCGATCCGCTGGACCCGGTATTCGATGACCGGGCGTTCGCGCGTCGCCTGCGGGCGAAGGCCTCGGGAGTCAAGCGGTGCCTGCTCGACCAGACCCTGGTGTCGGGGATCGGCAACATCTATGCCGACGAGGCCCTGTGGCGCTCGGGCCTGCACTACGACCTGCCAGCGCAGCGGTTGTCGAATGCTCGAGCGCTGGGGCTGCTCGCGAACGTCCGGGATGTCATGGATGAGGCTCTCGCCGAGGGAGGCACGTCGTTCGACTCGCTCTATGTCAACGTGAACGGCGAGAGCGGCTGGTTCGACCGATCGCTCCAGGCCTACGGCCGTGAGGGCGAGCCGTGCTCGCGGTGCGGGCGCCCCATCCTGCGCGAGCCCTTCATGAATCGCTCGTCGTACCGCTGCCCGAGGTGCCAGCGACGACCGCGGCGGTCGGGCTGAACGGGGCGAGGTTTGACTCGATGACGGACCGGCTGTCACCCTGAGTACCCGGCGCGACAGCGCCGAGCAGTCTTCGGAGGAGTCATGGCGAAGGCCATCTACGGTCACCTCGACCCCGGCACGCGCGCGGCGGCCGAGGTCGCACGGCTGCGTGCCCGAGTGCGCGATCTCGAGGCCGAGGTCGCCCGGCTGCGCGCCGAAGCGGAGTTGACGGACATGGAGTGCCTCCTGGCCGACGAACTCCTCGTGCCCGATCCCCGGTGAGGCCGGGCCGCGGGTAGGGTCGGCGGCGTGCATCTGAAGAGCCTGACGCTCAAGGGCTTCAAGTCCTTCGCCTCGGCGACGACGCTGGCCTTCGAGCCGGGTGTGACCTGCGTCGTGGGCCCCAATGGCTCGGGCAAATCCAATATCGTGGACGCCATCGCCTGGGTCATGGGCGAGCAGGGGGCCAAGTCGCTGCGCGGCGGCAACATGGCCGACGTCATCTTCGCGGGGACCGCCGGTCGAGCACCCCTGGGACGCGCCGAGGTCGCACTCACGATCGACAACACCGACGGCGCCCTGCCGATCGAGTACACCGAAGTGACGATCTCCCGCACCCTGTTCCGCAACGGCGGGTCCGAGTACGCCATCAACGGCACCCCCTGTCGCCTGCTGGACATCCAGGAGCTGCTCTCTGACTCGGGTATCGGCCGCGAGATGCACGTCATCGTGGGCCAGGGTCAACTCGACGCGATCCTGCACGCCTCTCCGGAGGATCGGCGCGGATTCATCGAAGAGGCGGCCGGAGTCCTCAAGCATCGCAAGCGCAAGGAGAAGGCCCTGCGCAAGCTCGATGCCATGCAGGGCAACCTCACCAGGCTCACCGACCTGACGACCGAGCTCCGCCGACAGCTCAAGCCACTCGGTCGACAGGCGGAGGTGGCGCGCAGGGCGGCCGTCATCCAGGCCGAGGCCCGCGATGCTCGCCTGCGCCTCATGGCCGATGACCTCGCCCAGTTCCGGCAGAGCCTTGCCGCCGAGATCGCTGACGAGTCCGCGCTGCGCGAGCGGCGGCTGGAGGTGGAGGGACAGCTGGCGGCCCTCACGGCGCGCGAAGCCGAACTCGACGCGGAGGCGCAGTCCGCCGCACCGATGCTCGCCGCCGCCCAGCAGTCCTGGTTCGCGCTCTCCGCACTGCGCGAGCGGTTCCTCGGGACCGGCTCCCTCGCGACCGAGCGGCTCCGCCTCATCGGACCCGAGATGGAGGACGAGGCCAGCAGCGGTCGCGATCCCGACGCCCTGGAGGCCGAGGCTGCCGGGCTGCGCGGTGAGGAGTTCGCGCTCGGCCGCCAGGTCGAGGCCGATCGGTCCACCCTGGCAGAGGCGACCGCGCTCCGGACCGCTGCCGAGCGGACGCTGGCCGACGAGGAACGTCGCGTCGCTCAGGGGATCCGTTCGCAGGCCGACCGGCGCGAGAGCCTCGCCAGGCTCGCCGGCCGGGTCGCGGCGGCGCGCTCTCGTCGAGAGGCCCGCGCAGCGGAGATCGAGCGCGCCTCGGCGCAGCGCGAGGACGCACGCACGCGCGCAGCGACCGCTCAGCGCGAGTTCGCCGCACTCGAGGCGCAGGTGGCCGGTCTCGACGCCGGCGAACTCGGCCTCGACACCCAGTACGAGGAGACCCAGGCCGCCCTCGCGGCGGCGGATGCCCTCGTGGAAGCCCTTCGACACCAGGAACGCGAGAGCGAGCGCGAGCGGGCTGCGCTCGCCGCGCGCCTGGAGGCGCTGCGTATCGCGCTGGCGCGCGGCGACGGGCCCGGAGCGCTCCTGCAGGCCGGCGACGCTGTCGGCGTCGTTGGCACGGTCGCATCGCTGCTCACCATCGAGTCCGGCTACGAGCGGGGTGTCGCGGCGGCGCTGGGCCCACTGTCGGATGCGGTCGTCGTCCGAGACGCACGATCGGCGATCGACGGCCTGCTCCTGCTGCATCGCGACACCGCGGGCCGTGCGAGTGTCGTCGTCCTCGGCTCGGGCTCGACCCCGCCGTCCGATCCGATCGCCACCCCCGCGGGTGCCAGGCGCGTCACCGACGTGATCTCCGGATCTGGAGAGCTCCTGAATTCCCTGGCCGGCCGACTGTCGGGAATCGTGATCGTGGACGACCTGAATGCGGCGGCTCGCGCCGCCGAGCAGGGGTTCACCGCGGCCACGCGCGACGGCGACGTCGTGGGGCCGCACATGGCCTACGGCGGGTCGGGGGATGCCCCGTCGCTCATCGAACTGCACTCGGCGGTCGATGAGGCGGCCAGCGCACTCGAAGGAGTGCAGCACGCTCTCGAGCGCACGAGGTTCGAACTCGCCGCCGCGCTGGACAGCCAGCGCGAGGCCACCCAGACGGCGGAGGCGGCCCTGTCCCGGCTGCACGAGTCCGACGCCCGGCTGGCAGCGGTGGCCGAGCAGCTCGGGCTCCTCGGGCAGGCCGCGCGAGCCGCCACGGCCGAGGCCGACCGTCTCGCCGCGGCCGAACAGGCAGCGCTGGAAGCGCTCGCTGCCGACGAGGCGACGCTCGCCGAACTCGAGCAGCGCCTGGCCGCGGCAGAGGCGGAGGGCGGGGACGACGACGTGGTCGACCGCCGGCCCGAATTCGCCCAGGCCGCCGAGCAGGCCCGAGCTCGCGAGGTCGAGGCCCGGCTGACCGTGCGCACGGGGGAGGAGCGCCTGGCGTCCCTGACCTCGCGCGCGGAGGAGCTCGAGCGGGCGGCAGCCAACGAGAGAGCGTCGCGTCGTCGCGCGATCGAGCGCCGTGAGCAGCGAGCCCGCGAGGCCGAGGTCGCCCGAGCGGTGTCGCGCGGGGTCGAGACGGTGCTGAGATTCCTCGAGGCGTCCCTCGCGCGCGCCGACGCCGAACGCCGCACCCGCGAGGAGCAGCACGCGACCCGCGACGCGACGCTCCAGCAGATCCGGCAGTCCCTGCGCGAGCTCGGCGCCGAGATGGACCGGCTCACCGACTCCGTCCATCGAGACGAGGTGGCCCGGGCCGAGCAGCGCCTGCGCATCGAGCAGGTGGAGGGACGCGTGATCGAGGAGTTCGGGATCGAACCCGATGCCCTCGTCACCGAATACGGCCCCGACCAGATGGTCCCGCCGACCCCGGCCGCTCCCGGCGACGAGATCGATCCCGATGCCCCGGAGCCACAGCCCTATCCCTACGACCGCGCCCAGCAGGAGCGCCGGCTGAAGTCGGCAGAGCGCGGTCTGGCGCTGCTGGGCAAGGTGAACCCCCTGGCCCTGGAGGAGTTCACCGCCCTGGAGGAGCGCCTGCGCTTCCTCACCGAGCAGGTGGACGACCTGAAGCGGTCGCGGGCGGACCTGCTGGCGATCGTCAAGGAGGTGGACGAGCGCGTCGAGGCGGTGTTCACGGAGGCGTACCACGACACGGCGCGGGAGTTCGAGCATGTCTTCGCCCGATTGTTCCCCGGGGGCGAGGGGCGGCTGGTCCTCACCGACCCGTCGGACATGCTGATGACCGGGGTCGATGTCGAGGCCCGCCCGCCCGGCAAGAAGGTCAAGCGGCTGTCCCTGCTCTCCGGCGGAGAGCGCTCCCTCACCGCGGTCGCCTTCCTCATCGCCCTGTTCAAGGCGCGACCCAGCCCGTTCTACGTGCTCGATGAGGTGGAGGCGGCGCTCGACGACGTCAACCTCGGTCGACTCATCGACGCCATCGATGAGTTGCGCACCGCGTCCCAGCTCATCGTCGTGACCCACCAGAAGCGCACCATGGAGATCGCCGACGCGCTGTACGGCGTCTCGATGCGCGGCGATGGCGTGACACAGGTCGTGGGCCAGAGACTGCGTGACCGCGATCCCGTCTCCGCGTGAGTGCCCGTTTCCCCTTGAGAGCCCGTTTCCCCTTGAGAGGATGAGCCTGTGGACTCCCTCGGCATCGTCATCGGCGTCGCCGTCGCCGTGATCGTCCTGCTCGGCGTCATCGTCGCTCTCGTACGACGACGTCCCGCCGCCCCGCCCAAGCCGCGGCCCGGCGTCGACTATGCACCCGGCGTCGGCGACGACGACTCGGTGCCGCGCGACACTCCTCGCAGGCCGATCACGCAGGCCGCATCCCTCGACACCGTGGCGGAGGCCGCGCCCGAGGAGATCGTCCTCGAGGAGGTGGACCTCGAGTCGCTCCGAGTCGAGGAGCCGGAGCCGGCTGCGGGTCGCCTCACGCGGCTGCGCCGTCGTCTCGCGCGCTCGCAGTCGACCCTGGGGCGCGGCTTGCTGGCGCTCATGTCACGCGACAACGTCGACGCGGCGACGTGGGACGAGATCGAGGAGACGCTCCTGACCGCGGATCTCGGCGTCAGTGCGACGGTGGAGTTGACCGAACGACTCCGCGCACGCGTGCTCGCGGAGTCCCCGTCGAGTCCCGAGGCTGTCCGGGCCCTGCTGCGCGAGGAACTCATCGCCCTGGTCGATCCGGCCATGGATCGCAGCCTGCGAGCACGCCGCGACGGCGAGGGCCCCGCGGTCGTCCTTGTCGTTGGGGTCAACGGGACCGGCAAGACGACGACCACGGGCAAGCTCGGCCGTCTGCTCGTCGCCGAGGGATGCACTGTGGTGCTCGGTGCAGCGGACACCTTCCGCGCGGCCGCAGCGGAGCAACTGCAGACCTGGGGCGACCGAGTGGGTGCCGCTGTCGTGCGGGGTCCGGAGGGCGGAGATCCCGCAGCGGTCGCCTTCGATGCAGTCCGCATCGGCGCGGAGGCCGACGTCGACTCGGTCGTGATCGACACCGCGGGCAGGCTGCACACGAAGGTCGGGCTCATGGACGAGTTGGGCAAGGTCAAGCGCGTCATCGAGAAGCAGGGCCCGGTGGATGAGGTCCTCCTGGTCCTGGACGCGACGACGGGCCAGAACGGCCTCACCCAGGCCAAGGTGTTCTCCGAGGTCGTCGACGTCACCGGAATCGTGCTGACCAAGCTCGACGGCACCGCCAAGGGCGGCATCGTCGTGGCCGTGCAGCGCGAGCTCGGCGTCCCGGTCAAGCTCGTGGGCCTGGGGGAGGGACCGGACGACCTCGCCCCGTTCGAGCCCGGGGAGTTCGTCGACGCCCTCCTCGCGGACTAGGTGGCCGGGCCTGCCGGGGCGCGTGTGACCCGTGGGCTCGGCGTCACATGATCGAAACATGACTGCCCCGGATGTCACCGTCCCGTAACGCGCCGCGGCGGTTGGGGTAACGCGCGTGCTCTTGGCTCCATCTGGTCAGGAAGACCTGGGGACCAAGAAGGAGAGTGACGCGCATGGAATCCGCGCTCAACACGGGTGATACCGCCTGGATGCTTATGGCATCCGCGCTGGTGCTGCTCATGATCCCCGGACTCGCCTTCTTCTACGGAGGCATGGTTCGGGTCAAGTCGGTGCTCAACATGATGATGATGATCATGGGCGCCCTGTTCATCGTGGGCATCCTGTGGATGATCTACGGCTACTCGATGGCGTTCGGAGCGTCCTACGGCAACGCGGGGCTCCTGGGCAACGTCACCGAGTACTTCGGTCTCGAAGGCCTCATGGCCGACGATCCGGAGGCCAGCGTGCCCGCGATGATCTTCGTCGCGTTCCAGGCGATGTTCGCCTGCCTCACCGTGGGCCTGATCGCTGGTGCGATCGCTGATCGCACGAAGTTCAACGCGTGGCTCATCTTCGCCGCTATCTGGGCCACCCTGGTCTACTTCCCGGTCGCGCACTGGGTCTTCAACCTCGATCCGGAGACGGGCGGATGGATCGCCAAGCTCGGCGTGATCGACTTCGCGGGTGGCACGGCGGTGCATATCAACGCGGGCATCGCGGCGCTCGCGCTCGCCATCGTCATCGGCGCTCGATTGGGATGGCCGCGCACCCCCATGAAGCCGCACAACCTCACCCTGGTGATGATCGGCGCGGCCCTGCTGTGGTTCGGCTGGTTCGGATTCAATGCCGGCTCGCAGGTCGCTGCCGACAACACCTCGGCGGTCGTGTTCCTCAACACGTTCGTCGCCACCTGCGCGGCGGGTATCGGCTGGCTGATCACGGAGAAGATCCGCGACGGGCATGCCACGTCACTCGGCGCTGCGTCGGGCATCGTCGCTGGCCTGGTCGCGATCACGCCGGCCTGTAGCTCGGTGAGCCCGCTCGGAGCTACCATCATCGGCCTCATCGCCGGTGTCCTGTGCGCCCTAGCGGTGGGCCTGAAGTACAAGCTGAAGTACGACGACTCCCTCGACGTCGTGGGCGTCCACCTGGTCGGCGGCCTGGTGGGCACCCTGCTCATCGGCTTCCTCGCCACCGAGGCAGCTCCGGCCGGGGTCAATGGCCTCCTCTACGGCGGCGGCCCCGACCAGCTCGGGAAGCAGGCGATCGGTGCCTTCGCGGTGCTGTTCTACTCGCTGATCCTCACCTTCATCATCGGCTACCTGATCAAGGTGACGATCGGCTTCCGGGTCAGCGAGGATGTCGAGGTGAGCGGCGTCGACCTGGAGGAGCATGCGGAGACCGCCTACGAACTGGGTGACTCAGGAGGCGGCGGTGTCTTCGCTGGCGTCGGGCACCGTGCGCACGGAGGGGAGCAGTAGATGAAACTCGTCACCGCCATCATCAAGCCGTTCAAGCTCGAGGACGTCAAGGCGGCCCTCGAGACGCAGGGGATCCACGGGATGACCGTGAGCGAGGCCAGCGGATTCGGCCGCCAGCGCGGGCACACCGAGGTCTACCGGGGCGCTGAGTACACGGTCGACCTCGTACCCAAGGTCCGCGTGGAGGTCGTCGTCGACGACGCCGACGCGTCGCGGGTCGTCGATGCCATCGTGGCCGCGGCGCAGACCGGCAAGATCGGCGACGGCAAGGTCTGGGTCGTCCCGGTCGAGTCCGTGGTCCGCGTGCGCACGGGGGAGAGCGGGCCGGACGCGCTGTAATGGCCGACACGAACGGGGGGTCGGTGGACGGGGCGCACGCCCCGTCCACCGATTCTTTGTCCGTCGTTCCCATCGCGGCCGATCCTTCGGCCTATCGCGGGGCGCGCGGCGAACTCCTCGGCCGGCCCGTGGCATCCCGGGGCGCTCGCAGGCGGGCGCTGGCCTCGCTCACGGACGACTGGCTGGCGGCGGTGTTCGCCGACAGCGGTGCGGCCGATCTCGGAGCGGCGCTCATCGGCGTCGGAGGCTACGGCCGCGGCGAGCTCACCGTCGGCAGCGACATCGACCTGGTGCTCCTGCTGCCGGAGCGGATCGATCCGCGGGATGCCGCGGTCGCCGCGGCGGTCGAGGCCCTGTGGTACCCCGTCTGGGACTCCGGTGTCCGCGTCGACCACAGCGTGCGCTCGCTGGCCGAGACCCGGCGCATGGCCTCGCAGGACATCAAGGTCATCCTCGGACTGCTCGATGCGCGCACGATCGCGGGGGACCGGACCCTGGGCGAGCGAATGGCCGCCACGTTGCTTTCGGACTGGCGCGCCCTGGCGCGCACGCGACTGGGGGAACTGCGCGAGACGGTGCAGGGCCGGCGGCGTCAGGTCGGGGATCTCGCGCATCTGCTCGAGCCCGATCTCAAGGAGGCCTACGGCGGGCTCCGCGATGCCGGGATCCTCGACGCGATCGCGGCATCGTGGATCACCGATGTCCCTCGTGACGGTCTCTCGGAAGCGCGGGAGCGGCTGCTCGACATCCGCGATGCGCTGCACGACTGCGCGGTGGCGGAGGGGCGGCGGACCAGTGACGTGCTGCGCACGCAGGACCAGGCCGACGTCGCCGAGCGCCTTGGTCTTCCTGACCGCGAGGCGCTGCTGCGCGAACTGGCTGACGCTGCGCGCTCCATCGCCTACGCCTCGGACATCACCTGGCACCGGGTCGATCGACTGCTGCGCGAGCGCTCCAGGCGCCAGGTGCGTCGGCGACTGCGTCGACCCGGCCCCGAGCGCGTCCCGCTCGCCGACGGGGTCGTCGTCCATGACGGTGAGGTCGGCCTGTCGCTCGACGCCCGGCCGGACCGCGATCCGGTGCTCGTGCTGCGGCTTGCCGCCGCGGCCGCACAGGCCGGGTTGCCCGTGTCGCCGGGCGCCCTGGCCAGGCTTGCGCGCGACTGCGCTCCGATGCCGGTGCCGTGGCCCGACGATGCGCGCAGCGCACTCGTGTCGCTACTCGGCGCCGGCCCCGGGCTGATTCCGGTGTGGGAGGCGCTCGATCGGTACGGCCTCGTCACGCGGCTCATCCCCCAGTGGGCGGCCGTGCGCTCAGCACCCCAGGGCAATCCCGTGCACATCTACCGCGTGGATAGGCACCTGGTCCAGACCGCGGCGGAGTCATCGATGCACGTGCGCGAGGTGGCTCGGCCAGACCTTCTCCTCATCGCCGCGCTGCTCCACGACATCGGCAAGGGGCAACCCGGGGACCACAGCGAGGTCGGTGCCGTGCTGACCGGCACCATCACGGCGTCGATGGGGTTCGACCCCGCGGATGCCCAGACGCTCGTCCTGCTGGTCCGCCACCATCTGCTGCTCCCTGAGACCGCGACTCGACGCGACCTCGACGACCCCGTCACGGCCGCGCGCGTCGCAGAGGTGGTGGGGTCCGCCGATCGACTGGATCTGCTGCATGCCCTGACCTACGCCGATGCCGCAGCCACCGGCCCCGGAGCGTGGAGCGACTGGAAGGCCTCGCTCGTCGACGATCTGGTCGCCCGAGCCCGGTCGCATCTGGCCGGCGTCGCCCCTGCGCCCGCGCCGAATATCGCCCATCAGCATCCCCACCTGCTCACGTCGGAGGGGATCGATGTCGTGCTCGAGCAGGGCAGCCCCGCCTCGCGCATCCTCGTCGCCGCGCCCGACCGCCCCGGTCTGCTCGGGGCCATCGCCGGAACCCTCGCGATGCACCGCCTGGAGGTCAAGGCAGCGGATACCGAGTCGATCGGCACGCGCGCCGTCACGGCGTGGACGGTGGTGCCGTTCTTCGGCGACTTCCCCAGCCTGGACCTAGTC
>JALQSY010000089.1 GCA_023264215.1 Candidatus Nanopelagicales bacterium | reverse complement strand
CGAGGACTACTCGATCCTGCGGACCGAGGGTCCGAACTTCTCCTACCACCCGGACAAGCTGTCCATGGAGCGCACCGAGAACGCCGCCTTCGGTCCGCTGGACCGGATCGGCCAGCTGACGATGCGCAACCTCGACATCGCCGACACGCGCACCAAGCTCGAGATGTACGCCGAGCAGGGACAGCTCGGCTCCGGTCACGTGGAGCTGGTGGGGCGTCTGGACGCAGGAGGAGCGGCGGCCATCGCCGCATCGTCAGCGGACCTGCCGGACGAGGAATTCCTCGACGGCGCCGCCATGGAGGCCGGCACCGACTAGGCGGACGGCCTGCGCTGCTTGCCCGCGAACAGGTCGAGGAGCTCGCCGACGGTGTGCCCGGACTCCGCGGGATGCCGGAAGGGCTTTTCCGGGTGCAGGCGGTACGAGTTCCGGCGCCCGATGCGTTCCCGCTCGACGTACCCGGCCTCCTCGAGGTCTCGCACGATTCCCTGAGCGGACCGCTCGGTGATGCCGGCCCGATCAGCGATATCCCGCAGCCGCAGGTCCGGCTCCTGCGCGATGAGCAGCAGTACGCGGCCGTGGTTGGTCAGGAGCGTCCACGCGCGAGGAACCTGCGATGCTGCGGCCACGGCGCCATGGTGCACCATCGGGACGCCATCGCCGGGCACCAACGCGCTAGTTCTCCCCCTGGGCACGGGTGTACATGGGCTCGCCGTCGACGACCTCGAGCTTCTCCACGTGCATCCAGCGGAAGTCCTTGCCCACGCGCTGCAGCAGCCCGAGCACCGATTCGGGATTCCACGCGGCCTGATCGGAGATGACGAACCGGCAGCGGAAGTGGTCGATGCACCCGGTGGATCCGCCGGTGGACGGCCACACGACCGTGCCGCGGTTGGAGATCATCTTCAGTGTGTACGGCGTCCCGGCGGTCACCCGGTGGAGGCGCTCGGCGATCTGTGCCGGCTCGAGCTCGGACTCGATGAAGATGTCGACTCCGGCCTTGGTCCGCGACCCCGGATGCGAGCGGGCCTGCTCGCGCGTGACATCCGGCAACTTGATGGGACGGTGCGGACGCGACGCCAGCGACGAGCGCTGGCCGATGCGCGCGAGGACTGCGTCGACGTACGCGGCCGTGCCGACGGGGTCGCCGACCTTGACGTCCTGGGTGTGGATGCCGTCTTCCAGCGTCCGGTAGATCGCCTGCTCCATCGTGTCGGCCGCCTCGAACTGGCCGAGGTGCCGCAGCATCATGACCGCGGAGAGGGCGACGGCGGTCGGGTTGGCGACATCCTTGCCGGCGTACTTCGGGGCCGAGCCGTGGACCGCCTCGAAGATGGCGACCTGCGAGCCGAGGTTGGCGGAGGGTGCGAAGCCGAGGCCGCCCACGAGGGCGCTGGTCAGGTCGCTGATGATGTCGCCGTTCATGTTGGTCGTCACGATGACCTCGAACTGCTCGGGAGCCTTGACGAGCTGATGGGCGCAGTTGTCGATGATGACGTGCCAGGTCTCGAGCTCGGGGTACCCCTTGGCTGCTTCGGCGAACTCCCGCTGGAGCATGCCCTCGGTCATCTTCATGATGTTGGACTTCGTCGCCACGGCGACCTTCGTCCGGCCCTCGGCCCGCGCGAGTTCGAGCCCGGTGATCGCGACCCGCTTGCTGCCCAGTCGCGAGATGATCTTCAGGCACTGCGCGACGTCCGGCGTCTGCATGTGCTCGATCCCGGCGTAGAGATCCTCGACGTTCTCGCGCACGACCACCAGATCGATGCCGCGACCGGAGTAGGGGGTCGACACGACGGGGAGTTCGCGCACCGGTCGGATGTTGGCGTAGGTCTCGAAGAGCTTGCGCAACGTGACGTTGGCGCTCTTCTCGCCGAATCCGACCGGTGTCTCCAGCGGGCCTTTGAGCACGGTCCGATTGCGGTCGATGGAGGCGATGGTCTCCTCGGGGACGCCGCTGGCCACGCCGCGACGGAACACCTCGGCGCCGGCCTCGGCGTACTCCCAGTCGACCCGGGCGCCGGCCGCGTCGGCCAGTCGCACGCTGGCGCTGACGACCTCGGGGCCGATGCCATCGCCGGGGATGACGGTGACCTTGGGGGCGGGGGGCTGATTCATAGGAAACAAATTACCGGTATTGTGTTTCATGTCAAGTCAACAGGAGGGTTCAGGTGACCAGCGCGACCGCACGACAGATCCCCGCAGCCTCTGACGCCGTCCTCGACGCCCTCGAGGCCGAGGCGATCTGGGTCATGAGGGAGACCGCGGGGGCGTTCCGACGCCCGGTGCTCATGTACTCGATCGGCAAGGACTCCTCGGTGCTGCTGCACCTCGCTCGCAAGGCCTTCTATCCCGGGCCGATCCCCTTCCCGCTCCTGCACGTCGACAGCACCTGGGAGTTCCGCGAGATGATCGAGCACCGTGAGCGCATGGTGGCGGAGCTAGGCGCCACGCTCATCGTGGGCATCAACGAAGAGGGCGTGCGCGAGGGCGTGACTCCCATGTCGCACGGGATTCAGGAGTACACGCGCATCATGCGCACCGTGCCCCTGCTGAGGTCACTCGACGAGGGCGGCTTCGATGCCGCCATCGGCGGGGGCCGGCGTGACGAGGAGCGCAGCCGCTCCAAGGAGCGGATCTTCAGCCTGCGCGAACCCGGGCATCGCTGGGAACCGCGCAAGCAGCGCCCGGAGTTCTGGCGCACGCCGAATACCTCGCTGAATGAAGGCCAGACGATGCGCGTCTTCCCCATCTCCAACTGGACCGAACTCGATGTGTGGCGCTACATCCGCCGCGAGGGCATCCCGGTCGTCGACCTCTACTTCGCCCGCGATCGCACGGTCATCGATCGCAAGGGAGCCCTCCTCATGCTCGATGACGAGCGCATGCCGCTGGAGCCGGGCGAGGTCCCCCACACGCGCAAGGTGCGCTTCCGCACGCTCGGCTGCTACCCCGTCACGGCCGCGGTCGAGTCCGATGCCGAGACCCTCGACGATCTCATCCACGAGATGGAGACCACGAGCCTCAGCGAGCGCGCGGGGCGCCTGATCGACGGCGAGAAGGGCGACTCGATGGAGGCCAAGAAGCGGTCGGGCTACTTCTAGCGGCCCTCATCCGGTGTTGCGCAGCCCGGTGGCGATGCCATTGATCGTCACCGACAGCGCGCGGCGCAGGTCGATGCTCGGGTCGTCCGTCTCGCGCACCCGCTGGAGGAGTCGCACCTGCATCGCGTGCAGCGGCAGCAGGTAGGTGTCCCGCACCTCGAAGGTCCGGTGCAGGGTCGGGTTGGCCGCGAGGAGGTGATCCTCCCCGGTGATCCTCAGGACCTCCTCCACGGTGCGCGCGTGCTCTGCCTCGATGTCGGTGAACAGTCGCCGGAGGTGGTCGGGGACCAGTCCGTCGACGTAGCGCCGGGCGATGTCAAGGTCGGTCTTGGCCAGCGTCATCTCGACGTTGGAGATGAAGTTGCGGAAGAAGTGCCACTCGCGATGCATCGTGCGCAGCACCTGTCCGTGACCGGCCGCGCGCGCGGCGGCGAGCCCGCTGCCGACGCCGTACCAGCCGGGCACGATCTGACGCGACTGCGTCCAGCCGAACACCCAGGGGATGGCGCGCAGCCCGTCGATGCCTGCCGCGGTGTCCGGGCGTCGCGCGGGGCGCGACCCCATGTGCATCGCGCCGAACTCCTCCACGGGCGTCGATGCGGCGAAGTAGGCGGGCAGGTCGGGATCATCGACGAGCGAGCGGTAGCGCGCCTGGGCGGCGACCGACGCTGTGTCCATGACCTCGTCCCAGACGGCGAGCTCCTCGGCGGTGTTGCGCGGTGTGCCGTGCATGAGGGAGGCGTCCATCACAGCGGCGAGGATCTGCTCGAGGTTCTCTCGAGCGAGCGTCGGGACGAGGTACTTGTCGGAGATGACCTCGCCCTGCTCGGTGAGCTTGATGCGTCCTTCGAGGACACCCCACGGCTGGGCGAGGATCGCGTCGTACGTGGGGCCGCCGCCGCGCCCGACCGTGCCCCCGCGGCCGTGGAACAGCGTCAGTCCGATACCCGCAGCGGTGGCCGTGTCGCGGAGCCGACGCTGGGCCAGGTGGATCTCCCACTGCGAGGTCGTGATGCCGGCATCCTTGTTGGAATCCGAGTAGCCGAGCATGACCTCCTGGACGTCGCCGCGCGATGCGAGCAGTCGCCGATAGGTCGGATCCGCGAGGAGCTCGCCGAGGATGACGTGAGCGGACCGCAGCTCATCGACGGTCTCCAGCAGGGGGACGAAGCCGACCATGGACGTGCCGAGGTCGGTGTCGACCAGCCGGGCCTCGCGGGCGAGGACCACCGCTGCGAGCACGTCGTCGGCGCCCTTGGTCATCGAGACGATGCAGGTTTGGATGGTTCGCGGGCCGTAGCGGCGGATCGCATCGCGCGCTGCGACGAAGGCCCCGTATGTCGCCATCGCGCTGTCGTCCAGTGGGGGCGGAGTCGGCGCGAGAGGCCGACGCGACGAGAGCTCCTCGCGCAGCAGGTCGAGGCGCTGGCGTGAGTCGAGCGCGAGGAAGTCCGGGGCGCCGGGGATGCGGGCCAGCAACTGGGCCAGGGCCTCGCGATGCTTGCCGGCATGCTCGCGCAGGTCCAAGGTCGCCAGCGGCAGGCCGATCGAGGCGATGACCCGCAGGGCCCGGTCCATGACCCCGATCGCCGCGAGGGAGCGCTCGGCGACGAGGGAGGAGCGCACCTGCATGAGGTCGTCGAGGAGCTCCTCGGTCGTGCGGTAGTCGCGGCCGGGCACGTGCGGTCCGCGGGACGTGATCCGGTCGCGGGTCAGGCGCAGCCGGTTGTGGATCACCGAGAGCTTCAGGCGCACCGGCTCCTCGGCGTTCAGCCTCAGGAAGCGCCTATCGAATTCCGGCAGGTGCGCCAGATCAGCATCCACCCGGTCGCGCAGCGCGGGATCGGCGCCGGCCAGTCGCTCGCTGACGGACAGGTCCTCGAGCAGTCGATCGACGATGGGCAGGATGTCGCTGATGGCGTGATCGCGCTGGAAGTCGATGACGGCGCGGGTGACATCCGGGGTGACGAAGGGGTTGCCGTCGCGGTCCCCGCCGATCCACGAGCCGAAGGTCAGGGGGGTGCTGTCAGGAGGCAGGTCCGCACCGAGCAGTCTGAAGGCCGTGGCAAGGTCGTCGAGGACCTCGGCGAGAGGTCCACGGGCGAGATCGTCGAGGTAGTACAGCGCGTTGCGGGCCTCGTCGACGACCTGCGGCTGCTCCAGTCGCAGCTCGTCGGTCTGCCACAGCAGGTCGACGAGCTCGGCGATGCGGGACCAGCGGCGCTCGTCGTCGATGAGCTGATCGAGCAGGAGATCGGCGATACGTCGTTGCTTGGTGAGCACCGATCGGCGAGCGGCCTCCGTGGGATGCGCCGTGAACACCGGGCGCACCGCCATGACCTCCGCAAGCCGGGACGCCTGCTCGGGTGTCACCTCGTGGTCGATCGCCCGGCGGGCGGTGCGCACGATCAGACTGCCCTCGGCGCGCCGCGCTGCCCTGACGTCGCGAGCCCGCTGCACCTGCTCGGCGACATTCGCCAGGTCGAAGTAGATGGAGAACGCGCGCGCCATCATCGTCGCATCGTGCAGGTCGAGCGAGTCGATGATCGCTGTCGCGGCGTCCGGGTCCTCGCGCACCGCGGCGCGCACCTGCTCGACGAGATCGAGCAGCCCCGGGCCGGAGTGCCCGGCAAGGGACTGGCCGAGCATGGAGCCGAGGCGACGGATGTCCTCGCGCAGGCTCGCATCGGGCGTGGTGGTCACGGCGCAGACGCTATCGGCCGCGTGTTGCACGCAGATGACACGGCCTGTGGAGAGCGGGGACGGTCCCGGCGACGCATGACCACCGCCGGGTCGCGGGCCGCGGGCGGGGAAAAGAGCGATCGCGGGGCATCCGATCGGACGCCCCGCGATCACCTGCGTAGCGGGGGCAGGATTTGAACCTGCGACCTCTGGGTTATGAGCCCAGCGAGCTACCGAGCTGCTCCACCCCGCGCTGGCCTTGCGGCTGCGCCCAGGATACGACGGCCCGGGTGAGCCTGCCTGCACCGGGGTCGCCCTAGGCTGATGCCATGCCGTTCAGCGTCGAGGTCCCGGTCACGCTGCGCTGGAGTGACTTCGACGCCCTCGGGCACGTGAACAACGCCGTCTTCCTCACGTACCTCGAGACGGGTCGCGACCGCTTCTTCCACGAGCTCGTGGGGGACACGTTCCTCGACCTGGTCCTCGTCCGCCTGGAGATCGACTTCCGCGCCGAGATCCCCATGGGCACGCCGGAGGTCATCGTCACCTGCCGGGCGGTGGAGATCGGACGCTCGAGCATGCGCACGACCGAGCAGATCCTGCTCCCGGGCGGGAGCATCGCAGCCCAGTCCCAGACGGTGATCGTGGCTCGAGACGAGAAGTCGCGCACCTCCCGGCCGTGGACCGATGAGGAGCGCGCCATCCTCACCGGCGCCATAGGCTGACCCCCTGCAGCCTCGATTACGAGGTCGTGCCCTCCGGCATACCGTTGACGTAGTACGCCTTCACCTGGGGCATGACCGGGCGCATCATGAACTCCGGTCGGCGCAGGCCGCTCGGGCTTGGGCCGGGCCGCGTCCATGACATCCACTCGCGGTAGACCTCGCGCGACCTATTGGTGTCCACGACGACATCGCCGTACTTGTCCTCGTCGTGGGCGCGCTCGATACGCACCTTCTGGTGCCAGCAGTGCATGCCCGACCAGGTATCCGGGTGCACAGCGAATGCCAGGTTCTGGTGGACGCCGGGGTCCTCCCAGGTGATGCGCGCGGAGTCGGGGTCATCGCTCATGAAGGGCTTGATGCCCTCCTTGTAGCGCAGACGCCAGCGGCCATCTTCGAGCTTGCCCACATCGACCTTGCCGGTCACCCAGCGAGAACCCGCATCGTCGGTAGTGCGCCAGCGACCCATGTGGTGGGACAGCGCCGAGACCCCCGGACGAATTCCCTCTGTAGCCCAGATTCGTGGCACGAAGTAACCGATCTCCGTGGTCACTCTCACCATGTCACCGGTCTGGAGGCCCATTCGCTTGGCGTCGATCG
>JALQSY010000088.1 GCA_023264215.1 Candidatus Nanopelagicales bacterium | reverse complement strand
GAAGCCGTCCACGCCCCACAGGATGCCAGGATGCGCGGGTGAGCAGTCCTCGGGCCGCCGTCGCGATGACCGTCGCCGCGGCTGCGCTGTTCGCCACCGGTGGCACCGCTCAGGCGCTGGGGCCGTCGGGGACGACGCCCTTCACCGTCGCCGAGATGCGCCTGGGCATCGGCGGCCTGGTCATGCTCCTTGCCCTGCCACTCATCGGCTACCACGCCCGACAGGTGTGGCGGCTGTTTCGCCATCCGCTCGTGTGGCTCTCGGCGCTCGCCAGCCTGGGATTCCAGGTCCTGTACTTCACCGGCGTCAGCCAGGCGGGCGTGGCGCTGGGATCACTGCTGGCGATGGGATCGGTGCCCGTCTTCACCGGCCTCCTGGGTCCGCTCATCGGTCACCGCATCACTCGAGCGTGGGCGATCGCGACCGCCATCTGCGTCACGGGACTGGCGCTGCTCTCGCTGGACGGCATCCGCGGCGGGAGCGGCTGGGGCGTCGCCGCCGCCCTTGCCGGTGGGCTCTCGGGAGCGCTCTTCGTGCTGACGACCAAGGTGATCATCGAGCGCGGGATGCCGGGCGTGCCGGCGAACGTCGCGGCGTACCTCATCGCGGGCGTGGCCCTGATCCCCGTGATCATCATCGTGCCGCAGGAGACCGCCTGGATCCTCACGACGGCAGGGATCGTGCTCGCGCTCTACCTCGGCTTGTTCGCGATGGCGATCCCCAACATCCTGTGGGTCAAAGGGCTCGCCGGGCTCGCCCCCGGGCCGTCGTCGACCCTCATGCTCACCGAGCCCGCCGTCGCGACGATCCTGGGCATCGTCGTACTCGGAGAGACCCTCGCCCTCGCGGGCTTCGTCGGCCTCGTCCTCGTGATGGCCGGGCTCCTGTTGCAAGGCCTATCGCTCGCGCGGGCGAAGGCGCCCGATCTCGCTACGCCCATGTGATCGGGCCGGGATCCTCGCTCAGCACTACGCTCGCCGGATGGCCCTCATCGAGAGCATCGACGGTGTCGACATCGAGCATCGCGACATCCTCACCAACGGCATTCGCCTGCATTGCGCCCTCGCCGGACCCGAGGACGGTCCGCTCGTGGTGGCGTTGCACGGCTTCCCGGAGTTCTGGCGCGGCATGGCGGGCACGATGGTGGCCCTGGCGCGGGCCGGCTTCCGTGTGATCGCCCCGGACCAGCGCGGCTACGGGACCAGCGAGAAGCCCGAGGGCATCGACGCCTATCGGATCGAGGAGATCAGCGCGGATGCGGCAGGACTGATCGCCGCCCTGGGCCGGGATCATGCCTTCGTCGTGGGCCATGACTGGGGCGCGGCTGTCGCCTGGTGGCTGGCCCTGACACGACCGGAGATCGTTGACCGCCTCGTGGTCGCCAACGTCCCGCACCCCAGCGTGTTCGCGCGCGAGGTCAAGGGCAACCGGCGTCAGATGCGCAAGAGCTGGTACATCTTCGCCATCCAGGCGCCCTGGCTGCCTGAGCGCGTGGCTTTCGGCAAGCGGACTCGGCGGCGCTTCGCGCGGATGATCGCCAAGACGGGCAATCCAGGATCGTTCGACTCCCGATACCTCGATCAGCTCCAGGACGCCTGGAGTCATCCGGGCGCGGGCACGGGGATGATGAACTGGTACCGCGCATCGGTGCGGCGGCGCCCTGATCGCCTGGCAGACAAGCGCGTGCATGTGCCGACGCTCATCATCTGGGGCCGACGCGATGTCGCGCTCAGCGACACGATGGTCGAGCCCAGCGCGGCACTCTGCGACGATGCGCGCGTGGAGTTCTTCGACGACGCCACCCACTGGGTCCTGCACGACGAGCCCGACCGGACGGCTCGCCTGATCGTGGACTTCCTCTCCTCCTAGGGCCCTCCTCGGGCCGTCCCGGGGTCGTCGCGATCCGTTCACGCCCACGAGGGGCGCTCAGGTCGCCACCGACTTCGCAGGTTCCTGCGACATTCCTGGGACATTCGCTGGGCCACGATGGGCCCTTCGCCATCGGCACCCGCACGGTGCCGGGGAGAGGAGGACGTCGTGAACCCCACGCTCGATCGCTTCCGAGCCACCATCGCGGCACCGGATCCCGATGTCGCCTGGTGGGCAGACGTCGCCCGGCTGACCGACCAACTGCGCGAGGATGCCGAAATCGTCTTCACTCTGGGCGACTACCCCGCCGAGATGCGCGACCGCGCCTCGCGCCTGAACGAGAAGGCGGATCGACTTCGCTCCGAGATCGCCAGCCTGCGTCGTTTCGCAGCGGACTGCGCCCCCGACCGCGCCCGCGTCACGGCGGTCAAGGACAGGGCTGAGCAGGTCTTGCGCGAGTGGGATCGCCACTTCCGTCGCGTCACGTCTTTCGTCGGTGACGCGCATTGGCGCGATCTCGGCGTCGCTGGCTAGGGGCCCGCGAGAGGGGTCACCTCGATCGAGACCATGGCGGATTCGGCGCGCACGACGGCATCGCGCATCAGTTGTGCCCGGAACTCCGCTGTTCCCGGGGCCAATCCGGTGACGTGAGTGCTGACCCTGCCGCTCGCTGGCACTCGGGCGGCTTCCAGCGGGATCCACTCGGTGCGACCTCGCATCTGCAGAACGGCGATCATGTCTTCGAGTCGGACCGCAGGGGTGACGGCGATGGTGCACGGCACGTCGACACCGACGGGAGCGGACGCCGCGGTGCAGGCAAGCTCGACCCTGTGCTCGAGCCTGGTCCACGTCACCGTGGTGGGTGGGGTTGCGCTGAGGACACGGCCGCGAGTGGACAGCAGGATCGCTCGATACTGCTTGACGCCCGCGCGATTGCTGACGACGGATCCCGAGACGTTGCCGCGACGATCGGGTGCTGAGCTGCGCAGCGTGACCCACCCACGCGCGGATCGGACCTGGACGGCAACTCGCAACCGCGGCGCACCCGTCGCGGGCGTCGCGCGGATCCGGTAGCCGATCGGCACGGCGGCCATGGCCGCGTCGGTGAGGGTCAAGGCGATGGTTCGCTTGATCGGCGGCGCAGGCCTCCTGTCGTCCGCCACGGCCACCTGTCCGCTGGCGCACAGGGCAAGCACGCAGCCAGCGAGGAGGGTTCGGCGAAGCACCCGACCACCCTAGGTCAGGTCGGAATGCGGACGCGCACGGTCGTGCCCGTGTCGGTGTATTCGCGAGTCCACGAACCGCACCGGTCGAGGATCCGCGAGCCGAGTCCACGGGCCTCGGAGCCACTGCTCAGCCCGGAGCCGTTGTCGTGGACCGTGACCTCCACGATGTCCCCCGACATCGTGACCAGGCAGCGCATCGCGGATGCACCGCCGTGCCGGAAGGCGTTGGCCGCGCACTCCTCGAGCGCATCCGCCAGTGCCTGGGCCGTCGCGGGCGCAACCGAGCCCGACGGGCAGTCGATGCTGACGTCGATGAGCGACATCCACGGGCGCAGGGCGGAGGAGGCGGCCTCGTCGAGTTCCGTGGAAGGAAGCGTGCTGCCGCCTGCGCGGAGCAGGGCCAGTGTCTCTCGCACCGCATCGCCGGCGGTGCCCTGGTCGGGCAGGCTGGACAGCCGACCCTGCAGCGTGCCGTGCAGGGTGGCGGCGACCTCGTGCACGACGCGCCGCCGCTCATCCTCCTGGGCGAGCGTCTCGATGCTCGCGGCGTCGACCGAGGCGTAGAGCTCGGTGAGGATCTCCTCGCCGCGCCGCAGGGCACCGACGACGATCGAGGTGATGACGACAATGAGCGTGAGCCACACGGCGTTGACGATCGTGTACTCCCGGTTCCCCGTGGAGTCGGGTGCTCCGTAGATGCCGAGGCTCGGGCTGGTGGCGAGAATCGCGATGACCAGGCCGACCGGCAGGACCAGCCACCAGCTCCACGTCCAGCGCGATGCGATGACGTTGGCCGCCTCGAACACGATGAGCAGGACGACGCCAGCGGCGAGGGCGCCGAGGGGCGCACGCGGAATCGTGCCTACGGCGAAGGATGTGCCCAACGCCGTTGGCAGCCACAGCAGGAGGATGAGCCAGGTGGCGAAGGGGCGCACGCGCAGGGAGGCGATGAGGGTGGCTCTCAGGCTCACGCGCGGCATGAGCGGTGTCGGTTGGGCGTCACCCCAGAGCGAGTGGGCACGCTCGCGCACGGTGGAGGCGGCCGCATCGACGCTGATCACCTGGCTGTCGAGATCCGCGCTCAGCGCACTCAGCTCATCGGCGATCGGAGCGACCACCTCCTCTCGCAGGTGAGCCCACTCCCGTGCGTCATTGAGTCGGCGGCTCTCCCATCCGACCTGCGCGGCGATGAGTTCGCGGCGCTGCTCCCGGTACGTCGCGATCAGTGCGATGGCGAGGACTCCGAGGGGATAGATCGTGGCGCCTTGCACGCCACCGCTCACGGTGCGCGTCCAGGCAAGTGCGACGTCCGGTGCCTGGATGCCGAGCCACACCGATACGGCGTACATCGATGCCGAGCGGGCGACGCCGATGACGCCGCCGAGCGCGACAATGGCGGCGACGGGCGCGGGGTGATCTCGGCGATTTCGGAGCCAGGTCAGGTGCGAGATCCACAGGATCAGGCCGACGGGCGCGAGGCTGATCGTCGAGGCGATGAGTATCGGACCGAGGGTTGTGCCGGGCTCCGTCGTCGACAGATTGCCGATCGTCGAGAAGATGCCGATGGGGACGTAGATGCCGAAGAGCGCCAGGCTCACGGCCCATCGTCCGCCGATGAGCTCACGGAGGGTGGAGCCGAGGAGCGTGACGTTCGACTGCCTCATGTCGTGCGCCCGCTCAGGGTGAAGTAGGCGCGAGCGAGCGCGACGCGCTGATTGACGCCCTCCTCGTAGGGGATTCCCAGCGCCTGCGCGGTGCGCGCGATCGTCTTCTCGACCGTGGCTTCGGTGACGACACGCACTCGCGCGATCTCGGCATTGGACAGTCCGGCGGCGAGCAGCCGCAGGGTGTCGGCCTGCGCTGCCGTGAGGGGAGAGCGGGGCATCGATGTCGGACCGGAGGTCACCGCGGCCGGAGCCGCGTCAATGGCCGCCGCGAGCAGTGAGAGGTCATCGACGGATTGCTTGACGAGGTAGAGCATCCCCGCGGGGAGTGTGTCCAGCGATGCGCGAAGCAATCGGGGGTCGCTGAACGACGTGAGCAGGACGAGCCCGAGCGCGGGCATGCGCTGGCGCATTCCAACGGCGAGGTCGATGCCTGTGGGTCCGGATCCGAGGTGGAGGTCGAGGACGGCGACCTCGGGAGGCGCCGTGGCAAAGGTGGCCATAGCGGATCGGGCGTCGCCCACGGCCGTCACCTCGAAGCCGTGGTGGGCCAGGCCCGCGGCGAGTGCCGCCCGAACGAGGTTGTCATCCTCGACGAGCAGCACCGTCCGGGTCATGCGGTGATTATCCGCCGGTGTGCCGTCCTCTTCACGGGGGTCAGCCCGACAGGTACGCCGTATGCAACGATCCGCGGGTGATCGGACTCGACCGCTCCCCGCGACATATGCAGTTGGCTGGCACCTTCGACGATCATCGCCCGGGCCAGCCTGCCTGTGACGCAGCATCGATCTGGGCTCACATGACCTGTGGGCCTTCGAGGTGCACGAGGAGCAGCGTTGAGTGACGCCATCGTGGGTGCGCGGGAGCCAAGACCCGAGGGGGATGGGTCTTCGGGTTGGTACCCGGATCCGGTGGATCCGAGCCGTCTACGCGCCTGGGATGGCGCCATGTGGACCGATCGCACCGCGGCGGGGTGGCTCCATGATGTCGGGGCCTTCGAGGAGCGCTATGCGTGGGCGACCCTGTGGTGGGGCGGGCTGGGAGTCATCTGCTCGGTCTTACCGCTGGTGAGCTGGCTCGCTGTCTTCCTGTGCGGACCATTTGCCTACCTCTCGTGGCGTCGCAATCAGGCAGCCTCGCGGGAGAGCGACAAGCCGCCTGCGTTCGCCGCGCGCCTCGGCCTGATCCTCGGTGTCATCGGAATGGCGATCGGGGTCGTTGCGATACCGATCTACTGGATGCTCTGGGGTTCGATCTTCCCTGCGCAGTGAGTGGTCCGTGCCGCATGGCCACGGCGTTTTGCGCACCGAACGGGGATGTTTCGGCCGAAATCTTCCCTGTTCACTGCGCAAACGGATATCGAGGCGATGTTTCGCAGCTTCGCATGTGGACGGCGCGCGCGCCCGGAGGGATTCGAACCCCCAACCGACCGGGTAGAAACCGGTTGCTCTATCCATTGAGCTACGGGCGCATGGCGCCGAAGCGCCGGGGCGCCATTCTCCCATCGGCAATCCACAGGTCGGACGTCAGTCGGCTATCCCCAGGTCAGGACAATGCGTGGTCTTCGAGAAGCGGTCTGGCGCAGCGTCACCGGGTCGGGGCCGTGCGGCCCCAGAGGGAGAAGGCACATGAACGAGATCACGATCACCGGCAATCTGGTCAATTCACCCGTGCTGCGCATCTACGGCACGCAGCAGGTCACGAAGTTCCGGCTCGCACACACGCATTCCTACCGCGATCCGCGCACCGGTGACTGGACGGACAAGGGGACGACGTTCATCGACGTCACCTGCTGGCGCAGTCTTGCCGTCAATGTGAGCGAGTCCGTCGGCAAGGGATCGGCCGTGATCGTCACGGGTCGACTGAGAGCGAATGAATGGGAGAAGGAAGTCGACGGTCGCAAGGAGAAGCGAACGTCGTTCGAGATCGAGGCCACCAATGTGGGGCCGGACCTCGCGCGAGGCGCCACGCGCGCCATCGACGTCAAGAGCGCTCCGGTGTCCGAGCAGGAGCATCGTGCGGTCGATGAGGCTCTCGGATCTGTCCCCGCAGGCGAAGTGGACGTCGACGCCTCTCCCTTCGACCCGTCGCCGCTGGTCCCGCAGCCCTACGAGCCCACCCCCGGCGAGCAGATGCCCGCCGCCTGACGCGCGGTCGCGGTCCGCGGAGCCGCCCCGCTCGACGAGTCATGACTCGATCCGGGTGGGGCGGCGTTGCTCGGGCATTGACCCACTCGGTACCGCGTTGTGCGCGACTTACGGGGACGTTGAGCGCCCAAACCTGCCCGTAACCCGCGCAAGAACCTCAATGGGCACTGCCGCTAGGTCGACCCGCGGCGCTGACTAGGCTCTGGCCTCATGGCCGAGTACATCTACACCCT
>JALQSY010000087.1 GCA_023264215.1 Candidatus Nanopelagicales bacterium | reverse complement strand
GTCCGGGCGCATGGAAGGCCTCGAGTCGCCGACCGCCCCCGAGGTCGATGGTGCCCACATCGCCGAGTGCGATCACGCGCTCGGACTCCGTGGGCTTGAGATCGCCGAAGAGCTCGTCCATGACCGAGCCGAACACCCGATGGGCGCTGGCGACGAGCTTGGTGGGATCCACCAGATGCCGCGCGCCGCGCTCGTGCACCACCACCTGCGCGCGGGGGAAGGCCTCGGCGATATCGCCCACCCCGCCGGCGTGGTCGAGGTGGATGTGCGTCACCACCACGGTGGCCAGATCCTGCGGACCGATGCCGAGCCGGCCGAGGGCATCGACCACGGTCGGCGCCGACAGTGACGTGCCCGTCTCGACCAGGCAGGGTCGATCCGACCGGATCAGGTAGCCCGCCGTGATCCCCGCATGGCCACCCATGAGGGTGTCGATCTCGAAGACCTCACCACCGAGGTCGGTCACACCGTCCACAGGGAATTCCTCCCGCCGTCGTCCACATCCAGGCTGACGCTACCCGCGCCGCCGGTCGATGGCGCGCATGGTGTGCGGGCCGTCGCTCGACGTGAGCGGCCCAACCCCCTGGAGGCTCTATGCCATCGTCAGCACGCGCACATCCGCCCGCCGACACCTTCAGCGAAGTCCACCTGTGCGGTCGCCTCTCGGGGGCCAGTCGGATCGTGCTGCCCAGCGGCGACGAGGCTGTGACGTTCCGCATCGTCGTCGACCGCCCGGCACGGCACCGCGGCCCCTCGGGCAGGACCCTGGTGGACGCCATCGATTGCGTCGCGTGGACGGCATCGACTCGTCGTCGGCTCCTTGCCTACGGCGACGGGGAGACCATCGACGTCCACGGCTGGCTGCAGCGCAGGTTCTGGCAGTCAGGTGGCGGCCCCGCATCGCGCACGGAGGTCGTCGTACGCGAGGTCAGCCGACCCTCGCGGTGACGGGGGGAGTCACGTCCGGCATCCGCATCACGCGCGTGGCACGATGGTGCGGTGACGGCACAGGGAGCTCCGAGCGGCAGCGTCTACGACTGGTTCCGGCGAGCCGACGAACTCCTCGCCAGCGGCGATGCCTCGGCCAGCCTGCTGCTCATCGATCGCGTGCTCCAGGAGGATCCTGACTCCGGTTCCGCGCGCGAGCTCCGTGCACGGGCGCTGTTCGACGCGGGGCGCTACGCCGAGGCCGCGGAGGCATTCGCCCAGTGCCTCGAGGCCTCACCCGCCGACGACTACGCGCACTACGGCGCGGGGATGAGCCTGTGGCGGCTCCAGCATTTCCCCCAGGCGCGCGACCACCTCGCGATGGCGAGCGTCATGCGTCCCGATCGTGCGGAGTACGCCCAGGCCCTAACGCAGGTCAAGGCCACCATCAGGGCGCGACGCGAGGCCGGCCTGCCGCTGGCCGGCCCCGTCGACGTCGCCGACGAGTGAGCACCCGGGCGCGTTGACGGTGAGCGGCACGCTGGCGACCCTGCACGATGTCGCGCTCCTCGACCTCGATGGCGTCGTCTACGTCGGTGACCATGCGGTCTCTGGCGCCGTCTCCGCTGTGGAGGCGGCCCGATCGGCGGGTATGCGGATGGCCTTCGTCACCAACAATGCCGGACGCCCGCCGGAGGCGGTCGCCGCGCACCTGGTCGGCCTGGGCATCGCCGCGACGGCCGAAGAGGTCGTGACGTCGGCGCAGGCGGGGGCAGCCCTGCTCGCCGAGCGCCTCGCACCGGGCGCGTCGGTGCTCGCGGTCGGCGGCCCCGGGGTCGCCCTCGCCCTCGAGCGCGCAGGCTTGCGAGCCGTGGCCCCTCGCGACGACACGTCGACGGTCGAGGCGGTCCTCCAGGGGTTCGGCCGCGACCTCACCTGGTCGGATCTGGCGGCGGCAGCACTGGCCGTCCAGCGCGGTGCGCGATGGATCCTCACCAACCCCGACCTCACCCTGCCCGTGCCCGGCGGCACCGCGCCCGGCAACGGGAGCCTGGCGCGAGCGGTCCAGGCCGCTGCCGGCCGTCCGCCCGATGAGATCGCCGGCAAGCCGCATCCTGCTCTCATGACCGCGTCCATCGTGCGGACCCAGGCGCGCGCGCCGCTGGCCGTCGGTGACCGGCTCGACACCGACATCGAAGGCGCTGCGCGATGCGGCGTCCCTTCCCTGCTTGTCCTCACCGGGATCTGCGACATCGCCGGAGTCCTCCGCGCGGGCGCCGGCGAGCGACCGGACTACGTCGGTGCGGATCTCGGCTCACTCGTCGAGCCACCGGCCGCCTTCACGGGCCCGCACGGTCCCGTGCGGGAGGCTGGGCGATGGCGCCTTCGATCAGCCAGCGCCTGGGTGGAGGGCGGTGAGCTTCGCGTGGACGCGGCCCACGACTGGCTCGCGGGAGTGCAGTGCGGCTGCGCCGCCGCGTGGGCCGAGGCGAGCAGCCCCGATGTGGCGGGCGCGGCGGGGGACCTGGAGCGAGCACGGCGTACGGTGGGGGCATGACCGAGCAGCGCGACGACGACCCGATGGCCGGTGTGCGGCCCTACATCCAACTTGCCTCAGGGCTCCTCGAGATGTCCGCGGCCAAGGCCGCCGAGCTGGCGCAGGGGCTGTGGACCCAGGGCGGGGACACGGTGGGAGATGCGGTGGGCGACGCGATGGGCACGGCAATGCAGCAAGGTGGTCAGGTCGCCGCCCTGCTCTCGCCCGATCAGGTCCGCGGAATCGTGAGCGATGAGGTCGATCGCGTCGTACGCCGCCTGGGGTTCGCGCGCGCGGACGAGCTGGCGAGCCTGCGTCGAGAGGTCAGCCGACTGGAGCAGCAGGTGGCAGCGCTGCAGGAGCAGGTCGCATCGACGGCGGCGAAGTCCGCGGGGAAGTCGGGCAAGAAGTCGGGCAAGAAGTCCGGTGAGAAGTCGGGCAAGAAGGACGCCTAGATGATCCCCGAGGACGCCGGAGTGCAGCAGGGCCTGCCCATCACCGTGCCCGTGGAGCCCACAGGCGACACACGCGTCGATGCCGCCCTGGAGAGACTGCAGGAGCTCGACCAGGTGCCGATCGAGGAGCACGCTGAGGTGTTCGGCGATATCCACGGCCGATTGAGTGCTGCACTCGGCGAGGCGAGCCAGCCAGGTGGAGGCGACTCCTGACGCGTCGACGCCTCGACGCCGAACTCGTGCGCCGTGGCCTTGCCCGGTCACGCGAGCAGGCACGCGACCTGGTCACCTCCGGCCGAGTGCGCGTGAGTGGCCAGGTCGCGGCAAAGCCCGCCACGATGGTCGATGATGCCGCCGCCGTCGTGGTCGATGTGGATGCTGACGACCCCGGCTACGCCTCGCGAGGCGCCTGGAAGCTCGCGGGCGCTCTCGACGCCATGGGCGGTCCCGAGGTCGCGGGACGCCGATGCCTCGATGCCGGTGCGTCGACGGGCGGCTTCACCGACGTCCTGCTCCGCAGGGGGGCCCGCCATGTCATCTGCGTCGACGTCGGCTATGGGCTGCTCGACTGGCGCCTGCGCACCGACGAGCGGATCACGGTGCTCGATCGCACGAACGTGCGCCTCATGCAGCCCGGGGACCTCGAGTACGCGCCGGAACTGATCGTGGCGGACCTGTCCTTCATCTCGTTGCCGATCGTGCTGCCGGCGCTGGCTGCCTGCACCTCGACCGACGGCGACCTGCTGCCGATGGTGAAGCCGCAGTTCGAGGTGGGGCGCCAAGCCGTCGGTGCTGGAGGAGTTGTGCGCGACATCGAGCAGCGGACGCAGGCGGTCCGTAGGATCGCGCAAGCAGCATATGGACTCGGCTGGGGCACTCGCGACGTTGCGGCGAGCCCCCTGCCCGGGCCCAGCGGGAACGTCGAGTTCTTCCTCTGGCTTCGACACGATGCCGGAGCACCGGATCCGGACCGGATCCGGCACGTCGTGGAGGTGGGATCGTGACGGTCGAACGTCGGGCGGTCCTGCTCGTCGCGCACGCGTCGCGGCCCGATGTCCACCACCTCGCCCGCGAGGTCGCCGGGGCGCTGCGCGACTCGGGGATCGACGTTCGCGTGTGCGATGACGACGGCCTCGTGGCTGAGGGCGCCGACGGCGTGAGCGTCGTGGCGTCAGACGAGAGCGCCGCCGACGGCGCCGAACTCGTCGTCGTGCTCGGCGGGGACGGCACCATCCTGCGGGGCGCGGAGCGTGCGCGCCACGGCGATGTGCCCCTGCTCGGCGTCAACCTCGGCCATGTCGGCTTCCTCGCGGAGGCCGAGCGCGAAGCCGTCGATGATGTGGTGCGGGCGATCGTCGAACGGCAGTGGCACGTCGAGGAGCGCACCGCCCTGGACGTCACGGTCATGGTCGGCGGCGAAGTCGTCCACCGGACCTGGGCGCTCAACGAGGCGAGCCTGGAGAAGGCAGCCCGTGAGCGCATGCTCGACGTCCTCGTCGAGATCGATGGACGCCCCCTGTCGCGGTGGGGGTGCGACGGGGTGGTCTGTGCGACCCCGACGGGTTCCACGGCGTACGCCTTCTCGGCGGGCGGCCCGGTGGTCTGGCCCGAGGTCGAGGCGATGCTCGTCGTGCCGATCAGTGCCCATGCGCTCTTCGCCCGGCCCCTGGTGGTGTCGCCGCGCAGTGTTGTCGCGCTGGAACTCCCCGACGAGGCGTCGGCTGCGGTGATGTGGGCCGATGGGCGTCGGGCGCTCGAGGTGCCCCCCCGTGCGCGGATCGAAGTCCGGCGGTCCGCGCAGCCCGTGCGGCTCGCGCGCCTGTCGCAGGCGCCGTTCACCGACCGGCTCGTGGCGAAGTTCTCCCTTCCGGTCGACGGGTGGCGAGGCCGCCGGTGACGCTCGGCCAGGGGCTCGTCGACCTGCGGATCGAAGGCGTCGGCGTCATCGATGCGGCCGCGTGGGAGTGCGGTCCGGGCCTGACGGTCATCACCGGCGAGACGGGCTCGGGCAAGACGATGGTGCTCACCGGCCTCGCGCTGGTGCTGGGAGGGCCGTCCGATGCCGGCCTGGTGCGGTCGGGGCATGCGACCGCGGTGGTCGAGGGCCGCTTCCGCGTGGATGACCCCGAGGCGCTGGGGATCGTCGCGGATGCCGGCGGATCGCTGGACGAGGACGGAAGCATCGTGCTCAGCCGGTCGATCGCCGCGGGCCGATCGCGGGCCCACCTCGGCGGCCGGACCGTGCCAGCGGCGACCCTTGCCAGCCTGGGCACTCGGCTCGTGGCCGTACACGGGCAGGATGATCAGCATCGGCTCCTGCGTCCGGCGCAGCAGCGCCAGGCGCTCGATCGCTTCGGCGGCGCGGAGCTCGCGGCGCAGCTCGCGGCCTACCGCGAGTCCTTCGACTCGCTCGTGGAGACGATGCGCCACCGCGACGATGTGGTGCGTCATGCCGCTCAGCGCAAGCGGGAAGCGGACGACCTGCGCGAAGCCGTCGAGGCCATCGACCGGGTGGGACCGCAGTCCGGTGAGGAGGCGGCCCTGCGCAAGGAGGCGGCGCGCCTGGCGCACGTCGATGAGATCGTGCGCGCGGCGGCGGTGTCCCACGATGCGCTCGTCGGAGATGACCGGTCCGCGAGCACCGGGCTCGGTGAAGCCTCCGCCGCACTCGCTCGTGCGGCGGAGCGCGATCCCGAACTCGGCGAGATCGCCGCGCGCAGCGACCGGCTCGGAGCCGAGGTCGTCGAACTCGCCTCGGATATCACGCGCTACCTCGATGCGATCGACGCCGAGCCCGGCCGCGTGGACGAGGTGGAAGGACGGCGCGCAGCGCTCGGGGACCTGCGTCGGCGGCTCGAGCGCACGGGCGCCTGGCCGGATCTTGCCGGCGATCCGGCGGCCTGGCGTCACCAGGCCGCTGAGCGGCTGACCGAGCTCGGCGACGACGAGGGGCTGATCGCCGAGCTGGATGCTCGCGTGGGCGAGCTCCGCGGTGAGGCGGGCCGGCATGCCGCGGCGCTGTCCGCATCGCGCGGCGCTGCGGCGGAGCGCCTCTCCCAGGCCGTGAGCGGGGAGCTCTCGGCCCTGGCGATGGGCTCGACGGCGTTCCAGGTGGCCCTTCATCGGCGGGCGAGCGAGCCGTCGGGGGAGTCATCGACCGAGATGTGGATCGACGTCGAGGGAGCGCCCTGCCTGGCGGATCGCCATGGCGTGGACGACATCGAGTTCCTGCTCGTCGGACGGGACACACCCACCGGTCGGCCCCTCGCGCGCAGCGCCTCCGGCGGTGAGCGCTCGCGCGTCATGCTCGCGCTCGAGGTGGTGTTCGCCGGGCTCGACCCCGTGCCCACCTTCGTCTTCGACGAGGTCGACGCCGGCGTCGGCGGCAAGGCCGCCGTCGAGGTCGGTCACCGCCTCGCGCTCCTCGCCCGCAACGCCCAGGTCATCGTGGTGACTCACCTGGCCCAGGTCGCGGCCTTCGCCGACCAGCATGTCGTCGTGCGGCCCGGCCCCGTGACGGCAGCGAGCATCAGCGTGGTCGAGGGTGCGGAGCGGGTGAGCGAGCTGGCCCGCATGCTGGCCGGACAGGAGGAGTCCCGGACAGCGGCCGCCCACGCTCGCGAACTCGTGGACCTCGCCCGGGACCGGCTCGCCGCGGGTCGCTCCACGGGCGGTGGGTCGGGGCGCTGATAGCCTGACCCCCCGTGGAGCAGCGAGGAAGCGCGCAGGCATCGGGCACCCGGCACGTCTTCGTCACCGGCGGCGTCGCCTCCTCCCTCGGCAAGGGCCTGACGGCGTCGAGCCTGGGCAACCTCCTCAAGGCGCGGGGTCTGCGCGTCACCATGCAAAAGCTCGACCCCTACCTCAACGTCGATCCCGGGACGATGAACCCCTTCCAGCACGGCGAGGTTTTCGTCACCGATGACGGCGCCGAGACCGACCTCGACATCGGCCACTACGAGCGCTTCCTCGACACCGACCTGCACGGGTCCGCCAACGTCACCACGGGCCAGGTCTACTCCACCGTGATCGCCAAGGAGCGTCGCGGCGAGTACCTCGGCGACACGGTCCAGGTGATCCCGCACATCACCAACGAGATCAAGGCGCGCATTCGTCGCATGGCCGGTCCCGACATCGACGTGGTCATCACGGAGGTCGGCGGCACCGTGGGCGATATCGAGTCCCTGCCCTTCCTCGAGGCCGTGCGGCAGATCCGCCACGAGGTGGGCCGCGACAACGTCTTCTTCCTGCATGTCTCCCTGCTGCCCTACATCGGGCCCTCGGGGGAACTCAA
>JALQSY010000086.1 GCA_023264215.1 Candidatus Nanopelagicales bacterium | reverse complement strand
GCGAGCGCCTCGGCGCCGGGAAGGAACGTGGCCGAGCCGTCGGTGCCGCCCGGGGTGACCTTGAGGACCGCGTCGTCGCTGTTCGAGATCATCCAGACCATCGGGTCGGCGACGTTGAAGGTGACCATGCGGCCGACCTGCACCTCGGCGGTGGTCTGGCCTGGCTCGACGATGACCGGTCCGATCATGCCGGCCTCCCCTCCGGTGGACTCGGCGGCGGATGAACTCGCCGCGGGCTCGGATGAACCGCCGCAGGCGGTGAGCACACTGGCTCCGCCCAGGGCGATGATGCTGGCGGCCGCGATGGCGAGGCCGCGACGGGTGCTCACGCGCATGATCCCTGCTTCCTGTCTCCCCGAGGGGGTGAGCCGATCGGCTCTCGCCCATCTTGACGGATAGGGCTGTCCCGCGGTTCCTCAGCCGTTCGGCTGATTCGCCCCGGGCATAGCCCCTCTGCCCGTTCGACGAAGTGCCCGGGGTCCCTGGTGAAGCCGTGGCCGGGGGACCACACTGGCCCCATGACCAGCAGGCGGAATCCGGGCCGTTCCTCCGAGTCGAGCACCCACGAGGCACCGAAGGTCGAGTTCGAGCAGACGACCCCCTACGACGCCTACGTCCGCTCGTCGACCCTGGCCACCATGCAGCGCACCATGACCGACGAACCCGGCGAGTACATGTTCCTGGTCCTGTCCCAGATCATGGAGCTGTACTTCAACCTCCTCGCCTTCGAATGGCGCACGGCCCAGCGCTACCTACGGGAGGACCAGCTCGGCGAGGCACTGCTCGCGCTGCGCCGCAGCCGCGACCACTTCCGCGGGCTCAATGCATCGTGGGTCAGCTTCACCTGGATGACGCCCCCGGACTTCAATGCCTTCCGCGAGGCCCTGGGCGAGGCCTCCGGCTTCCAGTCCTTCCTCTACCGGCATGTCGAGTTCCTGCTCGGCTTCAAAGATCCCGCGCTGCTTCGACCGCACAAGCATGTCGCCGGGGACCACTACGCCCAACTTGTTGCGGCCTTCGAGGCGCCGAGCCTGTACGACGATGTCCTGGCCTACCTCGCGCGACAGGGATACGCCGTGCCGCAGTCGGTGCTCGACGGCGCCACCGACACCACCCACGAGTGGGACGAGGCGGTCGAGGACGTCTGGGTGCAGGTCTACGCCGACAACGGTCACGGCACGCAGTTGCGCGAGCTCGCCGAGTCCCTGACCGATATCGCCGAGGAATTCAGCGACTGGCGCTACCGGCACCTCATGGCGGTGCGGCGCGCGATGGGAGCCAAGGTCGGCACCGGCGGCTCCGCCGGCCTGGCCTGGCTGGAGAAGAGCCTGCAGCGCCAGGCCTTCCCCGAACTGTGGTCGTCACGGACGAGAATCTGACGCATGCGCCCCTTCGACCCCGCACTGGACGAGGCCGATCCCAGCTGGCGGGAGCGCTTCCACGTCCCTGCGTTCGTGCCGCCGCTGGACTTCCCTGACGCTCCCGGATCGGCGTACCCCGAGGTCGCCTACATGGCCGGCAACTCCCTCGGCCTGAAGCCCAAGGGCACGCGCGAGGCGCTCCTGGTCGAGTTCGACCGCTGGGCCGCCTGGGGTGTCGAGGGGCAACTCACCGGACCGCGCCCGTGGAAGGACTACCACGAGGCACTCACGGATCCCACCGCTCGACTGGTCGGCGCACTGCCGCACGAGGTCGTCGTGATGAACTCGCTCACGGTCAACATCCACATGATGTTTGCGACGTTCTACCGTCCGAGTGGATCGCGCACCAAGGTGCTCATGGAGGACATCGTCTTCCCGTCCGACGGATACGCCGTCGCCTCGCAGGCGCAGTGGCACGGCCTCGACCCCAAGGAACACGTCATCCGCATGCGCCCGCGGGAGGGCGATGACGTCCTGCGCACCGAGGACGTCATCGAGCAGATCCGCACGCACGGCGAAGAACTCGCCGTCGTGTTCTTCAGCGCGGTCAACTACCTCACCGGCGAGTGGCTCGACATGCCCGCGATCACCGCTGCCGGCCATGAGGTGGGCGCGGTCGTCGGCTGGGACCTCGCGCACGCGGCCGGCAACGTGCCCCTGTCGCTGCACGACTGGGATGTGGACTTCGCCGCCTGGTGCTCCTACAAGTACCTCAACTCCGGCCCAGGCTCACTGGCCGGCTGCTTCATCCACGAGCGGCACGCGCGCGACACCTCGCTGCCCCGGTTGGCGGGGTGGTGGGGCACGCGCACGGATCTGAGATTCCGCATGGAGCGCGACTTCGATCCGCCGCCGACCGCGGATGCCTGGCAGGTCTCCAACCCGCCGATCTTCGCGATGGCCCCCGTGCAGGTCTCCCTCGAGGTGTTCGACGAGGTCGGCATGGACGCACTGCGGGCACGGAGCCTGCGCCTCACCGGATACCTGCGCGAACTCCTCGACGAGATCGCCGGTGAACTTCCGGAGGGTTCACTGCAGATCGTCACGCCGCGGGAGTCCGCCCGACACGGATGCCAATTGTCGGTGAGGTTCACCCGTGACATCCACGAGATCGCGGCGATCCTGCGCGATCTCGACGGGGTCATCGCCGACACGCGCAATCCCGACATCATCCGGTTCGCGCCCGTGCCCCTGTATTCGACGTACCTCGACTGCTGGCGCGTAGCCGATGCGCTGCGTCGACGTCTGGCCTAGGGATGCGCCGCTTCATCGAGCCGTACGGCGAGCAGGCTCGCCAGTTCGGCGAGTGGTTCATCCCCGACGCCGACGACCGGCCGCCGCTGGTCGTGCTGATCCACGGCGGCTACTGGCGCCCGGTCTGGCACCTGGACATCGAGGAGGCCAGCGCCCTTGATCTCGCCGCTCATGGCTTCGCGGTCTGGAGTATCGAGTACCGCACCTACGAGTTCCCCTGGCCCACGACCCTGCTGGACGTGGCGACGGCCATCGACCAGGGCATCCGCGAGGCGCCCCGGTACGGCGTCGACGTGAGCCGGCGCGCCCTGCTCGGCCACTCCGCAGGGGGCGGCCTGGCCGCGTGGGCATCGTCACGACGCGGACTCCCGGCCGACGCGGCCGGTGCAGACCCCGCGGCGCCCACCTTCGACCTCGTGGTGCTGCACGCACCGGTGGCCTGCCTCGCACTGGGCAGCGCCGAGAAGCTGGGCGACGGCGCCATCGACACCTTCATGGGCGGTCGCCCCGAGGATGTCCCGGACCGGTACGCCGTCACCGATCCGCACGCCCTCGTCCCCGATCCCGAGGGACGACGCGTCCTGCTGCACGGTGACGCGGACGTCGACGTCCCCGTGAGCCAGAGCGCGCACTACCTGGCGCACCTGCGCGATCGCGGCGTGGACGCCGAACTCACCGTGATCCCCGGTGACACCCACTACGAGATCCTCGACCCCGCATCTGACGTCTCCGCGCTGCGCCGGGACCTGCTCGCCCGCGCGCTGCTGGGCTGACGCACAGGGCATGCGCCCTCGGCGCCGGCGTTTTGCGCGCTGAAATGACTCCGCGAGCGGCCGAAACTGACCGTTCAGCGCGCGAAACGCCATTCGGCGCGCGATCTAGCCGCGCAATTCCGCCGCGACCGCGGAGAGCTCGGCGAGGAACGCCTCGACGGCAGGGGGCCGCCATCGGTCGCGCACGGTGCTCACCCCGACCGGCCGCGTGAGACGACCGAGATCCACGTCGGCGGGCGTCACGATCGCGAGGTCGTCGTCATGCAGCGCCACGAGTTCGGGTAGCGCCGCGACACAGTCGCCATCGAGGATGAGCCGGCGCAGCGTGAGCGCGCTCGTGCACTCCACGCGATCCACCGGCCACGGCTGCCCGTGGGCGGCGAAGAGCTGCTCGAGCTCGCCACGCAGGGCCGTGCCGGCCACGGGCACGATCCACGGCAGTGCCGCCAGGGTCGCGAACGTCGGCACCCGACCACTCAGCACGGAGTGCCCTGCACGCACGACGAGCACGATGGGCTCGACGTACAGCCGCTCCTGCTCGATCCGCTCATCGGCGGGGGTGAGCCGACCGACGGTGAGATCGACATCGCCGAGCAGCAGCTGCGACTGCAGTGCATCCGGAGTGGACTCGCGCACGACGACGGTCAGGCCAGGGTGGGCAGCCTTCAGCCGGGCGATCGCCAGCGGCAGCAGCACATTGGAGCCCGCGAGGTGAGTGCCGACCGTGACGGTCCCCGCATCCGCCGCCGCGAGGTCGGCGAGGGTGCGACCCGCCTGACGGATCTGCGCGATGACCCCCCGTGCGTGCTCGATGAAGGCGGCGCCGTAGACGGTCGGCACCGCGCCCTGCGCCGAGCGCTCGAAGAGGGGTACGCCGAGGACCGCCTCGAGATCCTGCAGGCCCCGGGTGACGACCGGCTGCGTGATGTGGAGCTGCTCCGCCGCACGAGCGAGGCTGCCCGCATCGGCGATGGTCGTCGCGAGGACGAGGTGACGCAGCTTGAGCCGGCCGTCGAGCAGGCGCTCCGGTGCCACGACATCCGCCACCCCTCCAGGCTATGCCCGCCAGGACATGCCCGGACGCCGGATCGGCAATTGCCGTGCATGGCCCGGGCGATCACAATGGACCCGTGAGCGAGGGGCATCGGGCGTCGGTCGTGCCCGGCAAGGCCACGCCCCGCGGCGCCTACCCGCACGTCAAGGTCGTCGGCGAGCAGGTGTGGGTGTCCGGCACGAGCAGCCGCCGCCCCGACGACAGCTTCGCCGGCGTCGCGGTCGCCCCGGACGGTGCGGTGACCCTCGACATCCGCGAGCAGACGCGCGCCGTCATCGACAACATCCGCGACATCCTGCGCTCGGTCGACTGCGACCTCGCCGACCTGGTCCAGGTGACGACGTACCTGGTCGACATGGCGGACTTCGCGGGCTACAACGAGGTCTACGCCGAGTACTTCGACTACACCGGTCCGACGCGCACGACGGTCGCCGTGCGCGAGCTGCCCCACCCGCATCTGCTCATCGAGATCCAGGCGGTCGCCGTACGCCGCCAGCCACCAAAGGAGTAGCCATGTCCGATCTCACCACCACCTTGAATTTCGACGCGTGGGTTGCCGAGAATGGCCCGGATCTGAAGCCTCCCGTGGCCAACAAGGAGATGTTCCCCGGGCACGACGACTTCATCGTCATGGTGGTCGGCGGGCCCAACCAGCGCACCGACTTCCACGTGGACCCCTACGAGGAGGTCTTCTACCAGGTCAAGGGCAACATGCACGTGGATCTCATGACGCCCGACGGCCCCGCGCGCGTGGACATCCGCCAGGGCGAGATGTGGGTGCTCCCGCGCAACATGCCGCACTCGCCTCAGCGACCCGAGGCTGGGTCCATCGGCCTGGTGTTCGAGCGCCCGCGCGAGGAGGGCACGCTGGAGAAGTTCCAGTGGTACTGCCCCGAGTGCAGCGCCAAGGTCCATGAGGTCGAGCTGCAGGTGCGCGACATCGCGGCGGATCTGCCGCCGATCTTCGAGGCCTTCTACGTCGATACCGACGCGCGCACCTGTCCCGCGTGCGGACATCTGCATCCCGGCAAGGGCTGACCTTGGCGGTCATCGACGTCCACTCCCACGACGTCCCGCGCGGCTGGCCGGACCTCGCCGAGGCGACCGGCGGCTCGGGGCCGTGGCCGGCCTTGCGCATCGACGGTGAGCGCGACGCCATGATCCTTCTCGGGGACCGGGAGTTCCGCCGCATCACCGACCAGTGCTGGGATCCGCAGGTGCGGTCCGCGGACATGGACGCCGACGGGATCGACGCGCAGGTCGTCTCGCCGACCCCGGTCTTCTTCTCCTACGACCGGCCGGCATCGCAGGCCAGCGCTGTCGCGCGGATCTTCAACGACCTGACCCTCGAGATCTGCGCGGGATTGCCCGAGCGACTCATCCCCTTCTGCCAGGTGCCGCTCCAGGATGTGGATGCCGCGTGCCGGGAGCTCGACCGCTGTCTCGCTGCCGGGCACCGCGGGGTCGAGATCGGCAATCACGTCGGCGACCGGGATCTGGACGACCCCGGCACCGTGGAGTTCCTCCAGCACTGTGCCGCGGTCGGCGCCCCCGTCTTCGTCCACCCGTGGGACATGGCCGTGAGCGAGCGCAACTCCCGGTGGATGGCGCAGTGGCTGGTGGGCATGCCCGCCGAGACGCACCTGTCGATCCTCGCCATGATCCTCGGCGGCGTCTTCGACAGGGTCGACGACCGGCTGCGCATCTGCTTCGCGCACGGCGGCGGCTCGTTCCCGTACTGGCTCGGCCGCCTGGACAACGCCTGGCATCGGCGCCCTGACGTCATCGGCGTCTCGGCCAGGCCGCCCGCGGACTACCTCGATCGGTTCAGCGTCGACTCGGTCGTCTTCGACGAGCGCGCACTCCGCCTCCTTGTCGACACCATGGGCGCCGAGCGCGTGATGATGGGATCGGACTACCCCTACCCGCTCGGAGAGCGGCCAGCAGGGACGGTCGTGCGCGAAGCGTCGTTCCTGTCCGAGTCGGACCGCGCGCGCATCCTCGGCGGCAACGCCGCGGCGTTCCTCGACCTCACCCCATCGATCCCCCTGGAGGCAGGCGCATGACCCCACCAGCGACCACCGGCGTCGTGATCGTCGGGGCCGGCCTCACCGGCGCCCTGCTCGCCACGATGCTCGGCCAGCGGGGCTACGACGTGACGGTCTACGAGCGCAGATCCGACCCGCGCGCGACCGGAGCCGAGCGCGGCCGCAGCATCAACCTCGCCATCTCGACCCGTGGCCTCACGGCCCTGCAGCAGGTCGGCCTCGAAGCGGACGTGCTCGACCGCGCCCTGCTCATGAAGGGCCGGATGATCCACGACGCGGCGGGCGAGCAGGAGTTCCAGCCCTACAGCGCGGACGGCGACCGGGGCATCAACTCCATCAGCCGGGGCGAGCTCAACGCCGTGCTCCTCGACGCCGCGGAGCGCCTGCCGACCGTCTCCCTGCGCTTCGACCATCGACTCACGGCGATGGACATCGATGCCCGCACGCTGTCCTTCGCCGGCCCCGACGGCCACGTGGAGGTGTCCGCGGATGCGATCATCGGCGCCGACGGCGCCTTCAGCGTCGTGCGCAGGGCCATGCAGGGCCGCGACGGCTTCGACTTCTCCCAGGACTACCTCAGCCACAGCTACAAGGAACTGTCGATCCCACCGGTCGACGGCGACTTCGCCCTCGACCCGGCAGCGCTGCACATCTGGCCGCGCGGCGCCTCGATGATGATCGCCCTGCCCAATCTCGACCGGTCCT